>JAFGOL010000086.1 GCA_016926495.1 Oligoflexia bacterium | reverse complement strand
CATGAAGTTTACCGGGTGCTCGGCATAGCGGGCATCAGGACCCCTTCGCACGTTTTCATCCCTTACGGCCGTCAGGCCGGCAGTAAGCTGAACAGCGATTGCGCTGAAGTAGTTGTAAAAGTGGTATCACCCGACATTTTGCACAAAAGCGACGCGGGCGGGGTGATGTTCTGTAACAACGACCCTGTTGAAATAAATAAATGTATTGATCATATAAATAACGCGGTCACGTCCGAAAACGTCAGGGGTGTTATCGTGGCTGAAAAGATCGGATACAGCCCCGCAATGGGGCATGAACTTATAGTTTCGGCCGTAAATACGGCTGATTTCGGCACAGTGCTTGGATTCGGCCTCGGTGGTCTTGATACCGAGCTTTACGGTAATAAAATGGATAATGCGTTTTCCGTGCTTTTGGCCGAAGGGCCGATCTCAATGAACGGGGAAATAACATCCAATATCGCCTATAAAAAGCTTACAGGTAAAATACGCGGTTCCAAAAAACTTGTTACAGACGATTTAATAACCGATGTACTGGAAAAACTAAGAAAACTCCTCGCGGAATTTCCCGAAATAAGCGAATGCGAGGTAAACCCCATGGTTGTTTCAGGCAGGGGGCTGGTGGCTGTGGACGGGCTTATAAAAACGGGCACTCCGGTGAAAGCGGCACCGGCAAGGCCAGTAAAAAAACTGGAGGCCCTGTTTTATCCCGAATCAATCGCTATTGCCGGTGTGTCAACCAAAGTTACGAATATGGGAAGTATTATTCTTGATAATATCATAGCCAGGGAATTTTCCAGGGACAAAATATTTATAGTTAAACCTGATGCCGATCAAATAGGCGGTGTGAAATGTTTCCCGTCGGTAAAATCACTGCCCGTAAAGGTTTCTGTTTTTGTTATCGCGGTAAGCGCCAAAAAATGTATAGAGCTTGCAAAAGAGATCGTTAATAATGACAGGGCTGAAAATATCATCCTGATCCCGGGCGGCTTCGGCGAAACCCGAAACGGTATCGTACTCGAAGAGGAACTTCACGAGGCCATAGATTTTTCCCGTAAGTTGCCCAGCCAGGGCCCGCTTGTCGTGGGCGGCAACTGCCTCGGCGTTATGTCGGCGGGCGGTAAATATGATACATTTTTTATTCCAAAGGACAGGATGGAATACGGCGAACCGCTGCCTTACGCGTTTATTTCGCAGTCGGGCGCGTTTATTATTTCCAAGATATCAAAAACAGGCCTTACGCCAGCGTACGCGGTATCAATAGGCAACCAGACGGATTTGGTTATCAGCGATTATCTTAATTATTTTTCCGGCAGGAACGACGTTAAGTGTGTTGCACTTTACATAGAGGGGTTCAGGTCCATGGATGCGCTCAAGTCCGCGAATGCCGTCAGGGAACTTCGTAAAAAAGGGAGGTCTGTTGTTGTGTACAAGGCGGGCCGCACCGGAGAGGGCAAGGCTGCAACAAACAGCCATACGGCGTCCATTTCAAGTGATTATGACATATTCCGTTCCGTTTTTTCGGACGCGGGGGCGTTTGTAGCTGAAACCGCCTGCGAATTTGAAGACATGCTTACAATGCTGATGCTTGCCGGAAGGTTTACGGTGAGCGGCGGCAGAATTGCCTTTGTGGGCAATGCTGGCTTTGAGGCCGTGACCGCGGCAGATAATGCCGGCGGCGGTCTTTCCGTTTTTAATGATAATACCGTGTCGGCGTTAAAAGCGCTTTTGGCTGAGCGGAATATTGAAGAGCTTGTATCGGTCAATAATCCGCTCGATATTACTCCCGCAGCCGATGATGCCCTTACCGTTAAGTCTCTTGAAGCTGTTCTTACCGATCCTTCGGTGGATGCGGCCGTGCTTTCGTGTATTCCCATGTCGCCCATACTTAAAACGCCCGGCGAAGACGGTTCAATTTTTACGTTGCTGAACGGGCTTTGGCAAAAAAGCCCCAAGCCCTTTGTCGTGGCAATTGACAGCGGAAGTTTATATGACGCCGCGTGCGCGATGCTGAAAGGCCAGCCCGTTTTCAGGGAGACGGACAGGGCCGTGCGTGCGCTTTTGAAATATATGAATTATAAATCCTCCCAGACCCCGAAGTGATTACTAACTGGTATAAGACCTACCTGCTTATGGTATGAACTTTAAGGAGATTTGTAGAGCCTGCGCGTCCAAGGGGCTGGCCTGCCACTATTACGACCTTGTCTCCTCTTTGACATAAACCTTTTTTAAGCAGTTCTTCGCCGGTGATTTCAAATAAAAGATCGATGTTGTCAATATTTCCGGTTAAAAAAGGTGTTACACCCCTGAACAGGCTTATTTTTCGCCATGTTTTCTTCGAATTTGTAAAGGCTATCACAGGGTGCTTCATTCCGGTTTTTGAAACAGTACGCGCCGTCTTCCCTGTTTCGGTGAATACGCATATAAAATTTGCCGCGATCTGTTCAGTAATTGTCGCTCCCGCAAAAGCGACGGCTGATTCGGTATCGCCGAAAAAATCCATGCAGTATTTTATGCCCTGAGTGTCTTTTTCGGCTATGTTAATTATCCTTTCCATCATGCTTATGGATTCGGCCGGGTGTTCTCCCACCGAGGTTTCGGCAGAAAGCATTACTATGTCAGCTCCGTCCCTGACTGCCTGGTAAACGTCCGTTACTTCCGCCCTTGTGGGGCTTGAGTTTTTAATCATGGATTCAAGCATCTGCGTCGCTATTATTACAGGGACCTTTTTGGATTTTCCGAGTTCAATAAGTCTTTTTTGAAGGGAAGGAACTTTTTCCAGGGCGCACTCTACGCCCAAATCTCCCCTGGCGACAAGGATAGCGTCGCATAAATCGAATATTTTTTCGATGTTTTCAAGGGCCTCGGGCTTTTCAATCTTTGCAATAATTCCCGTTTTTGATGAAAATTTATCTATAATTTTTTTGAGTTCAATGATATCCGCGGGTGATCTCACAAATGAGAGGGCTATGTAGTCCACGTTGTTTTTTATTCCGAATTCCGCGTCCGTAATGTCCTTTTCGGTAAGGGCGGGAATGGAAAGCCGGGTGTCGGGCAGGTTGACGCCTTTCCTCGGCCTTAGCTCACCGCCTCTTATTACCTTTGAGATAATTTTTTTACCCGATATTTCCGTGACCGAGAGCTCAATATTGCCGTCATCGATCAGGATCCTGTCACCGGGTGACAATTCCTTTTCAATATTTTTATATTTAATATAGATTACGTCATCCGGCCCGTCTTCCGTATTGTCAGGCATATTAATAATAAAGGAACTTTCTTCCGTTAATGTTGTGTCGCATAACTTTATATCAAAACTGTTGAGTCGTATTTTCGGCCCCTGTAAATCCTGGATAATGGGTAAGGGTTTATTAAGGGAATTTTCGATTTCCCTGATTATTTTAATAAGGGTCAGGGCGTTATCATGCGACGAGTGTGAGAAATTAAGCCTGAATATATCAGCCCCTGCTTGTACCAGTTCTTTGATTTTTTCCATTGAATTGCTTGCAGGGCCGAGCGTGGCAATTATTTTCGTATTGTTTGACGGGAGCATAAAGCCTCCTGCTCTCAGCTATATATATAATACTAAGTAATATTAGGCAAACTCTTTAACTTAAGCTAGAATAAAAACATAATGAGACCGGTAGTGATGATCTATTCAAGCGACTCGTCCTTTGTATTTTCCGCAAGGAGCAGGGTTGCAAACTGCGGCTATTATGTTGTTACCGCCATGTCTGTTGAAGAGGCAAGATTGAGGATCAATCTTTATCCTCCACATATTGTTCTGGCGGATTTTTCTTCGGACAAGGAATTCGTTGAATTGCTTTGGGCCGCCAACAGGTTGAAAAATATTCCGGTGTTGTTTTCGGCGGATTCCGAGGTCCATGCCGCGGCGCAGGATTTTGTCAGAAAAAAATTGGGAGGCGTTATTCCCAAACCCATGGACCTGAAAATACTTGATACAAAAATCAGAACGCTGATCAATAAGTCCAGGACTGAAACGCCGTTATATATCAAGTTTGAAAAGGAAAAGCTGCAAAAGGTGGTTTTCAGGATGGAAGGAAGGATCACCGAGCTTAGTGAAGCTGGTTTTACCATGGAGTCCGGTGTTAAGTTCTTTGAGACCATTATGGTAAAGCTTAGATCACGGTTTTTCATTAACGTGGGTTTTGATCCGCCGTTTTCCATTCTTTTGCCCAAGGAAACCTCCAGGCTGGGTTTTTGCGACGGTTCTTTCGTGGGGCTGAAGGAAGAGGAAGCCATGCTTATAAGGGCATGGCTTAATAAAAGGCTTACAAGAAAGGGAGTATGATTTTTTTCTATGAGTGAAAAGGTGCTCATTGTTGATCCTGATCTTGAAGACAGGGAATTTGTTTCTTCAATAATGCGTGATCAGGGCTGGGAGGTACTGAAGGCTATAACAATGAAAGACGGAATTCTTTACCTCAGGAGCCACGATATTTCCCTTGTTCTCTGCAATAATCTTATTCCGACGATGGTTGACGGACAAAGGTTTATAAACGAGGTGCGCAAGGTCAGCGATACTATCTATATTGTTGTTGTCAGCCCGGTTAAAGCCAAGAGCGCCATAGTTGACCTTATTAACATAGGAGCCAACGATTACCTGGTCAAACCCATTGACAGGGATACGCTGCTCTGGAAGCTCAGCATTCATTTCAAAGCGATTACGATAAAGGATTTTGCAAGGATCAATATTCCCGCCGACCCTGAGCTCAGCCAGTGCTATTTTGACGTTAAGGGGACAGTCGGCGGTCTTGGGGAGGGTTTCATTGATCTCTTTCTTTCGTACAGGCTTGAACCGGACATGGAATTCAAAATGGATCCTTCTTTTTTCAGGGTTATGGGTATTGAAAAGCAGATGGTTAACCTGAAGGTTTCGGAAGTTCACCAGCTCAGGGAAAAAATAGGTGAGTATTCATTTGTGGCCAGATGTCAGATCATGGAAATGTCCGATGAGGAAACTATACTTATAAGGAGATGGTTATTCAATAATTACAAGGTATGAAAATAAAAAAATATTATTTATTATTAACGCTGTTTATTGTTTCATGTCCGCTTGCTGCGGCCGTGTATCCCGATGATGATATAATTCTCAGGACGCTGTCGGTTTGTTCTAAATCCACGCCGTGCCTTATCGCGGAATCAGTCGTGTTTTTTCCGGTATTCCCCTGGTTCCAGTATCCGGTTGATGTTCAGGCCACCGCTTCTCAGCTTAAGCGGTTCAACAGGGTCTCCGCTGATCTTGATTTGATGATGTCAAAGGAGAACAACTCTTACAGCGGTTATAAAGGCTCCTTGACGGTTTCCAGGAAGTGGTTTGGTTTTGATATTGATTACAATACGCTTAACAACGGCGAGGAAGACCAGAAAACCTTTGGCACGCATTTTCTTGTTCACTTTATGCCAAGATTCCATATCCGGCCGGGGTTGGCTTTTGGATGGAAGTATGTTAAAACAAACAACAATTCGGGCGGGGGGGTTGAATTAAGTTTTTTTAATTATAAAATTACGTTTAACAGAAGGTTCCATCTTTATCTGGTTAATTACAT
>JAFGOL010000085.1 GCA_016926495.1 Oligoflexia bacterium | reverse complement strand
TATAAAAAAATACAGCGTAATAACAAGAAGCAATCTTTTGGAACCAAAAAAAGCAGCAAGAGATATAACGCAAAAACCAAAAAATGCAAAATCATTAGTGCCCGAATGTATTGTGGTCTCAAGCCTGGCAAAACTTCCTACCGAGATATAAAAAGTACTGTATAAAATAATAGGAATAACTACCTTATGGTACTTACCCTTGAACAGATAATAAACCCCTAAAACGGAAAAAATAATCAATCCGCAATTTATTATAAATATAGATATCAAGTCATTAGTAAATTCCAGGACAAAAAAAATAAATAATATTCCGGTGGCAGCGGACATAATATATACAACAAGGACAGCAAGCAAAATAGAAACTTTTTTTTGTATAATATAGGAAAAATCGGCATACTGATCATTCAATAGCTGAAGAACTTTTTTAAGATATAGCATTATGTATTTTTACAGTAAAAATTTTTCACTGTCCACGGAACTTTTTTTAATCATGCTGTCTTTACTTTTTCTTAAACATTTCAATGCCATTTGCTCCGTCTGGATTTAGGGAAATATTAAAGACAGCCGATAAGCTTTTTATAATATGGACAACGCCATTACACTGAATTCTCAAAGCAAGAACAATCTTGATGCATATTGTAACAAAAAGCCTGATGAAAAAAACGATTACAACGCATGCCGCACAGGCAAAAAATGTAGTGTATAAAATCAGGGCTTAACCCAAAAACGAATATCGCTTAAATAATTATTAAGAGTTCCTGTGACAGCAGTTCTATCCGTTGTGTGAATTACATTCCTGTTAAGATAAGTATCGTCGTTATGACCTGACAAGCTGTAATTGATTTCCGCTCCGGCGTCAGTTGCAAACTGCACAACCAGATTTTTAGTGCCATTATAATTAAACGCGGTTGCAAACGGGATCTCTATCCAGTCGCCTTTTCTTAATCCGTTGGGAACAGAAAAATTTCCGTTGTAAACAGTCACGGCGTCAGTCATGTTGTCAGCGAAAGTATCAGTAAGTTCCATATCATCTGTCTCCGCCAGTTTTATCTCGAAATTGTTATAAGTATCGGCAACAGAGTCCTGATTATACAAACGCAGCGCAATTTTATTCAATACAGTTTCTCCAGCCGCGCCAAGTTCCGCTGCGGAGTACAGCATCTGTTTTTTGTTTGGATCATATTTAAAAGGAGCTGAAGATCCCCCGGTTCCCGCAGTAATAAAATTAATTGAAGCGCCTTTAAACCTGAACGTAGGATGGAAAACTCTTCCCTGCGGACTTGCAATCAAGGCCCCCATTTCAGTGGAAGGATCGGTACTTACCAGCATCCTCGGTTCAGGACTATTATAGTACCTGACATAGTAATTATCATCCATTGTTGTTACAGTAACATCAATCAGGATATTACTGGTGCCGTCATATTCAAATTCCGAATTATTAAAGGGAATCCACAGAGGTCCCTGCATAGCACGAGGAAGATTATATGACATGTTGTCCACAACAGTTGTCTGCGAAGTACAATTATCAAGGTTAGTTTGAAAATAATTATTAAGGGACGTCATGGTGTCAGGACATAACGCAAGTATTACCGTAACACCTGTCATATTAACAGACGGCAAGGGAGTAGTACCAGAGGGTGGAATAGCCATACCGATTATCGGACCTGTTCCGTTAATGTCAGCTGCGCGAATAATTGACTGAGTCCTGCCAACACTACCGGGAGCGCAACTTGCGCTAATCGGATAAGTACTGTCACTTGCCGTAACCAGGTTATCACCACCCTTAAAGTGAAATTTCATGTTAATTCCGTAGTCAGTAGTTCCGGTAAGTGCAGCAAGATTAGTAGAGTAAAGAGCGCGATTCGCTACTGTTGTACTGTCAAAATATAAAGAAATATTTTCTGTGCATGCCTGGGGACGGTAAACCTCAACCACAAGATTATCCCTGCCGTTATAATAAAAAGGCTTGTCAAGCTGCACGGAAAAATATTCAGCGTCGTGAAGAGCAGGTATTTGAATACTTTTGCCATTTAGCACCGTAACGTAGGACCCTTTGCCTTCATCAACATTATTGGCAAAAGTATTGGTTAATCCGGCAAGACTGCTGTGCCCCATTTTAATTGTCACGTCAGGGCAACTAGACTCAACGTAATCACCGGCAACCTTGAATGAAACCGCCGTAATATTGCCAGCACCGTTGATTTCGTTAAAAGACGCATTAGCCCCATAATATAAAAATTGCACTTTTACTGTAGACGCAATTTGATCAAAAAGGCCGCCCCGCAATAATGATGAATCATTTTCAACAAACCTGACAAAAGTCCCGCTCGCAGGTTCCTGTTCCGCTGGTTCCTGTGTGTCGTCATCATCATCCGAATAAGGATTATTGTCATTCTGCGTTAATGGATTGCTTGACGAAGATTTACCGCCGCAGCCTCCAATCACAACCAGGGAAAGTACCATTAAAAAACTTAAAAAACACCTGCAAACCAAACTTGTTAACTTCATTCTTCCTCCTTCAATACCTTAACAAAATATCCACATATATCACGAAACGATAACCATGAATATCAAGAAATATTTCTTATCCGTTTTTGCCAAAAATGTCAATTTTAAAAGTTTTGGCTATTTGTTTTACGTTTTTCTTTAATTTGAGAAGAAGGTTTCTTGCCCAGATAAATTCAGTGGCAAGTATGCCAAGACCCAGAGCAGAGACAATAAAGCCCGGACCGGGCGTTAGCATCATGGCAACCCCTATAAAAAATATGCTGATGCCGAAAACCAGGATTATAAGCTGTCTTGCCCTGCGGTAGCTGAGTTTTATCAGTGCCTCAATATCGTCTACAAGCTCGTCAACCACATGCATGGGATCTATTTTCACTTCAAGTGAAACCAGCATTGAAACAAGAAGCACTCCGGCAATAACAATAAGGGTAACAAGAGCCGGTATCTGATAGTAATGGGCAATTATCATCTTAATGCCTATATAGGCAAGGATAACGCTTAAACCGTACTTTAAATGCCTGAACCTGTCCATTATGCCGGCAAGGGCAAAAAACAGCGATCTTAAACCGAGTATGGCGAATATATTTGAAGTAAAAACGATGAAAGCATCAGTGGTAATGGCGAAAATCGCGGGTATTGAATCAACTGCAAACAGTACATCGCTGCTTTCAACCATAAGCAGAGCTATAAAAAGAGGCGTAACCGCCTTTCTCCCATCAGCCAGTCTTGTAAAAAAATGTTCACTGGCATAATCTCCGGTAACGGGATAAATCCTTCTTGCAAGCCTTATAAGGAAGTTTTTATCAGGCTCTACCTTGTCGTGTTTGTCAAAGAGCATCCTGACCGCAGTAAAAAGCAGGAATACCCCGAAAACGTACATAACCCATGTAAACCTGCTAACCAGCGCGGTGCCCAGAACTATCATTATTCCGCGCATTACTATGGCGCCCAGTATCCCGTAAAACAAAACCCTGTGCTGGTAAATATTAGGGACCCTGAAATACGTAAATATAACGGCTATAACAAATATATTATCAAGGCTCAGTGACTTTTCGATTATGTACCCGGTGAAAAAATGCAGCGCCGCCTGCCTTGCCTCAACATCCATACCGATACCAAACCAGTGATGCTTGTATATATAGTAGACGGCTGCGTTAAATATCAGCGACAGAACTACCCAGAAAACAGTCCACAACAACGCTTCCTTTATGCCTATGACGTGGTTTTTTTTGTTAAACACGCCAAGATCAAGCACAAGAAGCGCGATTATTAAAACAATAAACGATATCCATAGTATTATCATATCAAGGCACTTACTACTCTAAAATGAACAACTTTTCAACTGCTTCTTTTTTATAGACGCTAATCAAAGGACCGAAATCACGTACTGTTCCGTTTTTGAGAAAAATAACGCTGTTTGCATAATCAGTAAAAACGGACGGCTCGTGAGTTGCTATCATTGCCACGGATCCCTTTTTAAGCCCAAGGTATTTTTGAACAAGTTCCGCGGTACGCTTTTTCTGACCTATATCGAGTACGGATGTCGGCTCGTCCAGCAGCAGGACTCTGGCGTCCTGAATAAATACTTTCGCAAGGTATACCCGCTGGAGTTCCCCCTGGCTGAGTGTAGAGATATCCCTGTTTACGTATTCGCCAAGGCTGAACATATCCACTGCCTCGTCAACCTTTTTCCAGTCTTCAGCGGAATAACCCGAAAAAAGATCAATATACGGAAACCTTCCCATTACCAGAAAATCCCTGACAATCATGGAATTTAAGGAAATGAACTGGGGCAGGTACGCTATCTGTCTTGCCCTTGCCCTGAACGACATTTCCCTTATTTCTACGACGTTATACAAAATGCTTCCCCGGTATTTTAAAAAACCCGAAATTGACTTAAAAAACGTGGTTTTTCCGCTTCCGTTAGGGCCTAAAAGCAGTATAAG
Organism: Oligoflexia bacterium; assembly: GCA_016926495.1. Classification (GTDB taxonomy): domain Bacteria; phylum Bdellovibrionota; class JAFGOL01; order JAFGOL01; family JAFGOL01; genus JAFGOL01. Next base: position 2,946 of record JAFGOL010000085.1, on the reverse strand, counting down.
GCCGGGTTCAGTTATTACAAGCTCGTTAATGAAAAGCCTGAATGCACCCTGTTTGACCGCAAGGTCGCTAACCCTTAACATTGTATCTCCTGAAAATAAGGTATATCAAAACGGGCGCGCCTGTAAAAGAGGTGACTGCGCCCACGGGAATTTCGATATTAAAACTGAGTGCACCGGATATAGCGTTGCACAGGGTTAAAAAAACAGCACCCGCAAGCAACACCACGGGCAGCATTTTCGCGGCCCTGCCTTTTATTACAAGCCTTACAATGTGAGGAACTACAAGCCCCACAAAACCAATGGTCCCGCACACGGCGACACAGCTCGCGGTAAGTAAAGAAGCCGCCACTACAAAGACCAGGGGGTATATTTTTGTATTTATGCCTGTTGAAACAGCGAATTCATCGCCAAAAACAAGGGCGTCCAGAACATTGGAAAGCATAAAAACAACTGAAACAGACATGACAAATATTATCGCCGGGAATATCAAATCCGGAAGTTCGGGCTGCGAAATATTCCCTATAAGCCATGAATTCATGAAAACAAGCTCTTTACCGTTCATGCCTGATATCAAAAACGTAATTACCGAAGAAAGGAAAAAACTAAGCCCAATGCCGATCAGAACAATCACGGTTGTGCTGCCCGAAAGACGCCGCATCAGGAGCAGCAAAAACAAAAGAGCGGCAAGCGCGCCCGCGAATGACGAAACTTGAGCGCCCAGTACGGAAATTGAGGCTGAAAGCGTTATATAAAGGGCCATGCCAGTTGCGGCACCGCTTGATATCCCCAGTATGTAAGGGTCTGCGAGAGGATTTTTTAATACATTCTGAAATACAAAACCCGAAAGGGCAAGAGACGCGCCGACCAGGATAGAAGTTATAAGTTTGGGAAAGCGCAGTTTCCACAATATGGCATTATTAACCCGGGGATCATCGGTAAATATTGACGCTGAGCCGCCTATTGACAACGAGAGCAGGGACGCGGCCACCAATAATATTACCAGTAAAACACAAATAAAAAAGGGGGAGGAAATTATCCTCCCCCTATATGCAAGACTTTTATCCATCATTAGATAAATCCCGGCATAACATTATATTACATCATTCCGGGCATTCCACCCATTCCGCCGCCCATTCCGGCAGGCATGCCTGCGGCACCCTTTTCCTCGGGCCTGTCGGCAATCATGACCTCTGTTGTAAGCATCAGTGAAGATACGGAAGAAGCGTTTAAAAGAGCGGTTTTTACAACCTTTGTAGGATCAAGAATACCTGCTGTCAGCAGATCCTCGTAAGTATCGGTTGCAGCGTTGTAACCGAAAGCTCCCTTGTTGTTCCTGATCTTGTCAATAACTATTGAACCGTCAACGCCGGCGTTTTCGGCAATCTGTCTTGCGGGTTCTTCAAGAGCTCTTTTTACTATTCTCACGCCCGCGTTCTGGTCTTCTGAATTAAGTTTAAGGCTATCTACGGCAGAAAGGCATCTTAAGAGAGCAACACCGCCTCCGGGAACTATGCCCTGCTCGGCAGCGGCCTTTGTGGCGTTAAGCGCGTCTTCAACCCTTGCCTTCTTTTCCTTAAGTTCGGTTTCCGTAGCGGCACCGACATGAATAACGGCAACACCGCCCACAAGCTTTGCGAGCCTTTCCTGAAGTTTTTCCCTGTCGTAATCTGAAGTTGTTTCCTCGATCTGCGCACGAATCTGCTTAATTCTTGCGTCAATGTCCTTGCTGTTGCCTGCTCCGTCTATAACAGTTGTATTGTCCTTATCTATATTTATTTTCTTGGCTGTTCCGAGCCAGTCAATGGTTACTGTTTCAAGCTTGTTACCCAGCTCTTCGCTGACAACCTGTCCGCCTGTCAATGTCGCGATATCCTGAAGCATGGCTTTTCTTCTGTCGCCAAAACCAGGTGCCTTAACAGCCGCAACGCTTAATACGCCGCGCAGCTTGTTAACAACAAGAGTCGCAAGAGCTTCGCCGTCAACGTCTTCAGCTATAATGAAAAGCGGCCTTCCCATCTTGGCTGTCTGCTCAAGCAGAGGAAGAAGATCCCTCATGTTGCTGATCTTTTTCTCGGAAATAAGAATGAAAGGATTATCAAGGGCGCATACCATTCTTTCGGGATCAGTTACAAAGTAAGGTGACAGGTAGCCCCTGTCAAACTGCATACCTTCAACCGTATCAAGAGTTGTGTCCATGGATTTTGCTTCTTCAACAGTGATAACGCCTTCCTTTCCGACCTTGTCCATCGCCTCGGCTATAATGGAACCTATGGAATCGTCGTTATTTGCCGAAATGGCACCGACCTGGGCGATTTCCTTCTGGTTGTTTATTGGCTTGGAAAGCTTTTCAAGCTCTGAAACCACCTTTTGAACGGCGGCATCAATACCTTTCTTGATTTCCATCGGGTTAAGTCCGGCGGCAACGGCCTTAACACCCTCTTTGTAGATAGCCTGCGCAAGGACCGTGGCGGTTGTTGTACCGTCTCCAGCTACGTCCGATGTTTTGGAAGCAACTTCCTTAACCATCTGCGCGCCCATGTTTTCAAACTTGTCCTCAAGCTCGATCTCTTTGGCTACTGTTACACCGTCTTTTGTTATATTGGGGGAACCGAAACTCTTGTCTATGACAACGTTTCTGCCCCTGGGTCCCATTGTTACCTTTACGGCATCAGCAAGAACATTAACACCGGTCAATATTTTGCTGCGCGCGTCGTGTTCAAATACCAACTGTTTTGACATCTTTATATCCTCCTTAGTTTTTTAACAATTTATTTTTCGATTATGCCAAGAATGTCGTCTTCTCTCATGATCAAATGTTCAACGCTGTCAATCTTGACTTCCGTGCCCGCGTACTTTCCGAAAAGGACCTTGTCGCCTTCCTTTACGGACAATTTAACTTTTTCTCCGTTATCAAGGACCTTGCCTGTTCCAACCGCGACAATAACT
>JAFGOL010000084.1 GCA_016926495.1 Oligoflexia bacterium | reverse complement strand
GGCAGCTTGAATTAAAGGATCCGCGGGTATTTATTTCATCATTCGACAGGCCGAACATAAAGTACATTATACAGGACAGGGTCGACGAACTTAAACAGCTTGACAGTTTTATAAAAAAACATCATCCGGATGATACCGGAATAGTGTACTGTTTGTCCAGAAAGAAGGTTGAAAAAGTCGCTGAATATCTTGCGGGACAGGGTTATTTTGCCCTGCCCTATCACGCCGGATTAAGCAATGAAGTACGTAAAAAAAACCAGACCCTTTTCAGCAACGAGGAAAAGATCATAGTTGTCGCGACTATCGCGTTTGGAATGGGTATAGACAGGCCGGACGTGCGTTTTGTCGCTCACCTTGATTTGCCTAAAAGCGTTGAAAACTATTATCAGGAAACAGGCCGGGCCGGCAGGGACGGCAGAGAATCCACGGCGTGGATGCTGTACGGTTTGCAGGATGTTGTAAAACTGTCACAGATGCTGGATTCCACCGAGGCCGGGGAGCAGTACAAAAAAATAGCAAGGCACAAACTGGACTCGATGCTTTTTTTATGTGAAACATTGGGATGCAGAAGGCACTATCTGTTAAATTATTTCGGCGAAACATCGCCTGAAAAATGCGCTAACTGCGATTCATGCTTTGAGCCTGCCGAATCTTTTGACGCAACCGAAGACGCGCAAAAGGTCCTGTCGGTAATTTACAGGACCGGGCAGTTATACGGAGCAAATTATATTATAGACGTTCTAAGGGGCGGCGCTAACGCCAGAATATCCGAAAAGGGACACGAAAAACTTTCCGTGTACGGTATCGGAAAGGATAAATCCAGAAATTACTGGAGCAGCATAATAAGACAGCTTCTTAACATGGGATACATAAATATAAAGGACTGGGAGTATAGAAGCCTTACACTGACGGAAAAAAGCAGGGATATTCTTACGTCCGCGAAAATTCTTAATTTAAGGACAATAAAGGCCGGGATAAAAAAGAAAAAGGAGAAAAAACAAAAACAGCCGGAGCAGTCAACCGACAGGGAAATGTTTGAAGCATTAAGGCAGCTTCGCGGGGAACTTGCGCAAAAGCACAATGTGCCCCCTTATATTATTTTCAGTGACAAGACGCTTCATGAAATGTGCCTTTTTAAACCCGGAAATAATTCTGAATTATTAATGATAAATGGCGTGGGCCAGGCAAAACTTGAAAACTACGGTGCTGCTTTCCTTGAAAAAATCGCGGATTATTCATGACGCCGTTGACTAACGAAAAATTGAGCGATTCCCGCCGGCGCGGGGGCGGCTAAAAAGGAAATTTTTCGCATAACGAGGCTACTTCCGCGGCTACTTTATTAATAACGGGCAGTTCGCTGATTTTTTCTATAAAATCTTTAGACTTTAAATAACACAGGGGGGTAATTTCATTTATTACCTGGTCAATCCATTTGGGATTCATGGGAGAACCCGATTCCATGGGCACGGAATATCTGTTCAGGATTATGCCGGCCAGATCAAGCGCTTTGGCCGGATTTCTTCCTGAAATGTTTTTATTACGAAGATCTGTTAAAACCAGATGTTTGTCCGTTCCTAATGAAGAGGAAATAGCTACAGCATCAACCTCGTATTCGGATACAACCTGTAATGCAGGAGCCTTCCTTTAGCGCTACTGTAGAATCCGCGAGCACGGTTGTTTTTGACGATTTTGAGATTGAAAACTAGCGATAATTCTCGTTTCTCTGGCTTTTTACCTAGCTGACCAGATAACTGAGTAACTCAGCGTAGCATCCCAAAGTTCGCGGTATTTAGTCGCCACGGCCGGCCACCCCGGACGATATGAAACTTCAAGTCGCCCGATACAGTCATTTTCATTATGATCACCGGAATTTTCGCATACTTCTTTTGTGTCAAAGTCGCTTACCGCGCGAAGCAGGTCCCTGTTGATAATGGAAGGATCAGGTTTTTGGCCTTCCCTGAATACGTCTGAATGCAATCCGACGATAATGGCCTCATGGTATACAAGTCTGGGGTTATGACCAAGTTCAAAAGTGGGTAATACCGTTAAATCAAAATAAAGAGGATCTGACGGCTGGTACAAATCATCCGGCGAAAGTGAATAGAATTCCTCGGTATTTTTTCTGTAGACGGTGTACTCCTCTTCCGCGATTGCGGTACAGGCTTTTTGTAAAATACTTTCGCTTTCAGCATTCTTTGAGGGATCTCCGAGTATGTTTATTTCAAAACCGTTATCAAAATAATCATAAAAATCTTCGCTTAATTTCCTTAATGTTGTACTTTGATATGTTATATCTTGGAGAACCCCCCTTTTCCAGAGCCGTTTTTTCTCAATACCTTCGCTGTCAAGCTTCTTTACAGTATCATAAAGAGTATCTTCCACAAAATACGCAAAATCAGCCGTAAAGTCACATTTGCAATAGTAGCTGGTCAGGACAAGGTTCTTGTATTTATCTATGATTCGTTGTTTCTGATTTATAAGCGCGGTAACTTCATTAATGGAGATACTGGTTCCCCTGCGTCTTGCTCTTTTCTGCAGCACGTTGTAATCTTCAAGGGATATGGCCGCCGAGTTGTTTTCGGATTTTTGAAGCTTACAGGTCTGGTATGCCTTGCCTTGGAACAATATGTTTTTATCTGCCGCGTGCAGCGTGCTGAAATTTATAAGCAATGCTAGACATACTAAATTAATTTTAATCATATTTATATACTCCGGGTTTTTGATTAATTTG
>JAFGOL010000014.1 GCA_016926495.1 Oligoflexia bacterium | reverse complement strand
GCTTTTTTCAATCCCGAGTTTAGTAAAAAGGTACTTGATGGTGAGGTAAAAATACGGGCAGGCCTTTTGATTAAATTATCTCCTCTTGCATCTTTTAAGGTTAATGATTATTTTATCAGGAAAAAAGACAGGCTTAACCTGGCAAGAGAGGATAAACTTGGGAGTAGCGGAAAAAAGACCGGCCTATGATCCGGCGGATATATGGGTTGCGCCCCTTGCCGGGTTAAGCGATTCCCCTTTCAGGATGATTAACCGCAGGTTCGGAGCAAAAATTTTATTTTCCGAGATGGTAAGCGTTGAGGGATTAAGGCGCAGCCATAAACGGACCTTCAGGCTTCTGGATATTCTGGACGGTGATACACCTGTTGCGGCGCAGCTATTCGGATCTGATCCCGAGTCTTTCGCAGAAGCCGCAAAGAGGGTGTGCGAAATAGATCATATTGGTTCCATCAATATAAATTCAGGCTGTCCGGTTAAAAAAGTTTTAAAAAGCGGCAGCGGTGCAGCCCTTATGAAGGACCCTCAAAAACTTGGCAGCATCGTAAAAGCTGTCAAAATATCTGCCGGCGATAAAATTCCTGTTTCGGTTAAAATACGTTCAGGCTGGGACAACGCTGCCGTAAATGCAGTGGAATGTGCCAGAATTTGCGAGGCTGAAGGAGCTTCCTCCATCATCGTGCACCCGAGAACGGCAAAAATGATGTTTACCGGAAAGGCGGACTGGAATATTATTAGTGACGTAAAACAGGCGGTTTCAATTCCGGTTATAGGTAACGGTGACGTAAACAGCCTTGAAGATGCCGGGATGATACGGGAACTTACAAAATGTGACGCGGTGATGGTTGGAAGGGGGCTTGTCGGAAACCCCTGGTTTTTAAGGGGTGTTGCCAAAATACCGGACAGGGATTTTTTAGAGACTGTAAATATGCATATTGATCTTGCCGTAGAATACTACGGCAAGGAAAAAGGCGCTAAGCTTATAAAAAAGCACCTGATATACTACGCAAAGGGGATCAGCCTTGACGGGTTTGACAGGAAAAAGTATTCAAGAAGCATCCAGCTTTCAAAAAGCGTGGAAGAGGAAAGGGAAATTATAAGTGAACACTTCAGGCTCTAAAATTGCCGTTGGCCTGTTCTCCGGCGGGCTGGACAGCATGGTATCCGCAATGCTTGTAAAAAAGCAGGGCTTTAAGGTGTTTTTGCTTCATTTTGTATCTGTTTTTTTCGGGCATAAGGGCGAAAAATTTCAGGAAATAAAAAAAACAATGTCCGGCTACGGCATGGAGCTGATGGTCGATGAGCCTGGTAGCGAATACATAGAAGAAATCTTGCTGAATCCCAGGCATGGCTACGGAAAGGCCATTAATCCCTGTATTGACTGCCATGCCTATATGTTTAAAACCGCGGGTGAATACATGAAAAAGCTTGGCGCGGATTTTGTCTTTTCAGGAGAGGTACTTGGCCAGAGGCCCATGTCGCAGCACAAGGCTGCGCTTAAAAAGGTTGAGACTGAATCAGGGTTAACGGGTTTGATACTGAGGCCGCTAAGTGCAAAGCTTCTTCAGCCTACAATACCCGAGCAAAAAGGGCTTATAAACAGGGAGCTTCTTATGGGCATAGAGGGACGCGGAAGATCTGAACAAAAAAAACTTGCAAAAGAATTCGGGATAACCGAATATCCCCAGCCTGCCGGCGGTTGCAGGCTTACGGACCAGAACCTTAAAACAAGGTTTGAGATTTTGAAAAGAAGAATGGGTGATGACGTAACATGGGATGATCTTGATTTGATGTGCTTTGGGAGGCATTTAAAGCTAAGTGAAGAATTCTATATGGTAATTCCCAGGGATTTAACCGAGGGAGAGAGGATAGAAAAGTATCTGCCTATGGGGCTGACAATCATGTCAAATCCCGACATCCCGGGCCCCATGGCGCTGCTTGTAAGTAAGGACGGTAAAACCATTCCTGAACCCGGTGAGGAAATCATTCAACTCGCGGCTTCAATAGTGGCAAGATATACAAAACTCTACCAGCAGGGTGTAAATAAAATTCCGGTAAATATCCTGCTGAATAATGAAAAAGTAAGATCACTGAATGTTATTCCCGCTGATGACGAACAAATTACAAGGTTCAGAATTTAAAAGTTTCCTAATTTGGGAGAATCAAGATCTTGAGTACGATAAAGTTCACTTATTGTTAACCCGCTTTCATGCTTTGCATCATAAGTATTTGCATAATTATCAAATTTTTCGCCAAAGTTTAAACCTATTTCTTCAGAATACACAATAATTTTTTTTCCTGTATCTTCTTGAGTAAGGAAGGGGCTGGTTTTGGACAAATTGAAAATACCCTCGTCTTTTTTTCCCAAGTAAACTCTAACAGTGTGATAATTACTTTTTTCTGATATATGAACAAAACACATACTTGAAACTGACTCAACACCATTACTGATTTCAGAAACTCTATAGCATGAATATGGTCTGTTTTCGCCTGTACACAAAGAGGTTGTTATAAGAAAACTTACTATAACCAAAAGAAAAAATTTTTTCATAATTAACGCCTCCGGATTTGTGGTTAATTAAATATTTGTATTATTTACATAGAGGTGTGTATGTTTGTCAAGAATATTTAACCATGCCTATATTTGTGTATTGTACCCCATCCGCTATATCTGTTTAAAGCCTATCTAAAATTCAAGACAGACTTCCGCGGGTAATTATCCGCGTAGGCTTTACAGGCAAGCTTTTTCGGTATTTTGGCATTGAAGTCTGTCTTGTGTGAATGTCTTGTGTGAAATGAGTGCCAGGCCTTACACATTGAAGTCTGTCTTGCAATCTTAAGCAAGTGATTTTAAGGTGTTATTAAGGAGGCGTTATGAGGAAGACAGTTCTATTTATTGTTTTGACGTTTTCAGCAGCGCTTTACGGTATAGTTGATACTGAGTCCAAGTACTCAAATAAGCTTAAGGACAACCCCTGGCTTTTCAGACTGGGGGGCGGCTTCACGCAGAGAAGCGGAAATTCCCAGAACAAGCAGATTGACCTTGATTCTGTAGTTATTTACAAGGTGTCAAAATCCCAAATCCTTCTGGCCAATGATGGATCATACGGTTTTGCCTCCGGCCAGACCAATACCAACAGGTTTTTCAGCTACCTGAAGTACACTTATGAAATGAAGGAAAACCTGTTATCACTGGAATCCTTCAGCCAGATTGAATTTGACGAATTCAAGGGCCTCCTGTTCCGCGGGCTTATGGGGTTTGGCGTTAAGTTTTTTGCCTATGCCGATGATAATTACCAGCTTGTATTAAGGGTTGCACACATGCCTGAATACGAAAAGTATTCCAATGGTGAAAAAGGCTGGGCGCAGCGTCTTTCTAATAATATTATTTTTTCATACATAGGGAGCGATATATTTTCCGGGGATCTTGTTTTATATTATCAGCCGCGGTACGACAGGTGGACTGATGACTACAGGGTCGCGTCTGAACTGCAAGTGTCTTTAAAGATAATTGAACATTTAAGTTTCAGATTCTCCTATCTGGTAAGTTTTGATTCCGAACCTATTGAGGGTGTAAGATCAACCGACAGTACAATAAAAAACAGCCTTGTGCTTGAATTTGCTATGTAAGCAATATCGTCGAAGTTGATAAACCAATCCGTTAGGGCTGTAAGCCCCTTGTTTAAAAGATAGTGTTATGTGAG
>JAFGOL010000083.1 GCA_016926495.1 Oligoflexia bacterium | reverse complement strand
GTTTTCAAATTTATACCCTGAATTTTCAATAACACTCCAGTCCCACAAATATATTTTCTGTTCTTTTTTTACAGCCCTGATCCTTGGCGCTCCAAACGGAGATATACGGAAAGAATAATAAACATTATCCAGAATTTGAACCCATTGCTTTACCGTAGCATGATGAACGCCCAAAGCCTCCGCAAGATTTTTATACGACAACGGAGAACCTACTCTGGACGGAATTGCATCAGCGAGCAACTCAACAAGGCTTATTTCCTTAACCCTCTCCAAATCCCTGATGTCATCATTAATTATCCTGTAACTTCTTTCCCTGTGCCATAACTTCAAATTACGCTCGGTCCCGTTTAAAAAAGGCTCCGGAAAACCTCCCATCGTCAATAACAACTCCGTACTTTTTTTGTCAAAACAGGATATTTCTGAAAGAGACAGGGGATGCAGCCTTAAATACCTGTACCTGCCAAGCAGGGAATCGCCTCCCTTTCTGTAATGATCAAGTCTTGCGGAACCCGTAACCAGAAACTTGTGTTTATTCCTTTTGGTGTCGTAAAACCCCTTTAACAAAGATCGCCAGTGCTTGTATTTATGAACTTCATCAAAACACAGTACCTTGTAATCAACGGGCAACTCGGCATTTTTTATTTTTGATCGTGATACTACACTATCCCAGTCAAGATAAGCCGGGGAATCAATATCCGGCTCCTTCAAAAACTGTAAACACATTGTTGTTTTACCAACTTGCCTGGGACCGCCTATAAAGACCATTCTGTTTTTTAAAAAATCCTTTACAGCCGGTTCCAGATACCTTTTCAGAATTTTTCTATTCCCTTTAAGTCTCATTGAATAATATGATATTTTATGACTATTTGATTGTCGACTATCAAATAGTCATGACCAAATGATAGTCATGTATCATTTGGACCGGCATGCCTGCCACAATTTAATAAGCATTTTTGAAACCTTAATTCCGGTTGTTTCGTCTGTATATATGTAATACGTTAAAGCAGGTTGAAAATGGACCAGATAAGCAAACAACTGATTGAAAAGATAAAACAACGCAATGTGGTTGCTTTCCGTTTTCTTTACGATGCAACGATTGACTATGTATATTCAATAAGCCTCGGTGTTTTGCATAATACGGAAGACGCGCAGGAGGCAGTGCAGGAAACTTATATAAAGATATACAAAAAAATAAAAAATTTTAAAACGGACTCGAATATCAGGGTATGGATATTCAAAATAGCCCTGAATACCTCACTTGATTTGTACAGGAAAAGAAAAAGCTACACCGCAAAAATATTGTCATTCATTACCGACACCTTGTTCGACCGTAGCACCGACGACTCGGCTAACCGGGAGATAAGGGATACGGCGCAAAAAATTATGGCCGGCCTTTCAGAAGAAGAAAGGAACCTGATCGTTCTGTCCGCGATTGAAGGACTCACGTTCGAAGAAATATCGGAAATTACGAACATAAACGTCAATACCATAAAAACAAAACTCAGAAGGATGAGGGAAAGACTTGGAGGTGCTTATGACGAACAAATACCTGTCGAATAGCCAAAAGGAAATCCTCTGGGCGGGAATCGAAAATAAAATTACGGGCAGTAAAAAACCCGCTTTTTTCTATCTTTTTACTTCGGGAGCGGTCGCTACGGCCGCCGTGCTTATTATCGTTTTTAACATTCTCAATTTTCAAAAAGAAAATGCAGCGGAAACCGGTAACGGCAGTTATCTCTACTCTGACATCGCAGATGTGCCGGATTTCGGGACAGCTATTGAAAATTATTTTTTATAAGGAGGCACTTATGAAACACCTGAACATGGCAGTATTATTGGCATTTTTCATGTCCGCGACCCTTCTCGCAAGATACGGACAACCTGGTAATAAAGGCGGGGGGAACCCTGAGATGTACATGGGAAGGCACCATGAAGCCATGGGCGCGAAAATGGACAAGATCATGGACGAGCTTAAGCTTGATGAAGCAAAAAAAGTAAAAATAAAGGATATCAACACAAAGCACAGGGAAAAAATGGAAGAGCTAAGGAAAAAGATGGAAACAATCATGGATTCAACACACGCAGAGATTGAAAAAACAGAGACTAACGAAGGCGAAATAAAGAAACTAAAGGATGAGCATAAAAAGATCATGTCAGAGATAATCGACACAAGGGTTGACCATATTTTAGCCGTCAAAAAGGAACTCACACCTGATCAATTCAGGGAATTGCAGGACAAAATGAAAAAATCCTTTCGTATGGGAAAACGCGGCAGACCCGAAGGTAAGGGAATGATGAGAAAGTGGAAAAAATGATTATAGCAACTTTAACAGTATTGTTACTCACAGGTACTGCCGGCTTATACGCAGACATAAACTGGCAGTACTGTGTCAGCGAAGCGGCGGGTAATAACGCCGAGCTTTTATCAGCAAAGGAAAGATACAAGGCCGCGGGGTATAACCTTAAAAGTACTTACAGCCTTTTTTTACCTCAGGCTGAAATATCCATGGGCAGTAAATTAAAGGAGTCAAATCCGTCCGCAAACAAATACACGGCAAGCCTTACGGTTTCGCAAAACCTTTTTAACGGATTCGATTCACTGGCGCAGGTAAGAAGATCCAGAAATAATGTGCTGGTTTACGATGCGGCCCTAGAAGAGACAAAGGCAAAGATCAGCTATGATCTCAAATACGTTTACTCCTCGCTTGTATACGCCCAAAACGCGATAAAATTGCAAAAAGACATTGTAAAGAGGCGGGAGGAAAACCTTAAACTGGTTGAATTGCGTTTTGACAGCGGCAGGGAAAACAAGGGTTCGGTACTGCTGTCCAGGGCTTATTTCAACCAGGCCGGTTATGATCTTTTACAGGCAAACAACAATCTTTCGGTCTACAGGGAAAATCTCATGAAAACGCTGTCGGGCGAACAAAGTATAGATACCGACATTGACGAAGAAATTCCCGCGTCACTACCCGAAAAAAATCCCGACTTTAAAACCATCGCTTTGAATACGCCGGAATACAAAAAAGCCGTGGCCGTGGAAGCGCTGGCAGAATCAGAACTGACAATGTCCAGGGCTGATTTTTATCCTTCACTGGGATTAACCGGTTCATATTCAAAAGCAGGTCAGACATTTTTTCCGGTAAACGAAAGCTGGTTTGTAGGGTTAAACCTCACCATACCCATATTCAACAGCGGAAGGGATTATTACGCCGTAAAAAGCGCGGCCGCTGATCTAAGGGCCGAGGCATTCAACAGGCAGGATACGCTTCACGGGATAATGACAAACCTTAAGCAGGCCTATTCCTCTTATATGGAAACGGTTGAAAAGGTTAAGGTTGACGAAAGCTTTTTAAAAGCCGCGCTCGCCAGGGCCGAGATTGCCCGAAGCAAATATAACAACGGTCTCATTACGTTTGACGACTGGGACATCATTGAAAACGATCTTATAAGCAGGCAAAAGAACTTATTGTCAACCAGAAGGGAACGCATCATAAAGGAAGCCGCGTGGGAACAAATACAGGGCAAGGGAGTTTTGCAATGAAAAAAAAGTTTATAATCGCAGGTATAATTATCGTATTATCCGCAACGCTTGCCTTTATCTTTAAAATAAAGAGCACAAATAAAAAAATAACCGAGTACAACGAAATCACCATGGAAAAATCCGAAATGATTTTTTCAATTCAAAGCACGGGTTCTGTACAGCCCGAGAACAAGCTTGAAATCAAACCGCCCATTGCGGGAAGGGTTGAAGATATCCTGACAGACGAGGGAAACGAAGTCAAAAAAGGACAGATACTCGCGTGGATGAGTTCCACCGAAAGAGCGGCGTTAATCGACGCCGCGATATCCAAAGGCAGGAAGGAGTTAAAAAGATGGGAGGAAATGTATAAACCGACACCCATAATCGCCCCCATAAACGGGACCATCATTCAAAGGAACGTGGAAGCGGGACAGGTTTTCAGCAACAGTGACGCTGTCTTTGTAATGTCAAACAGGCTCACAGTCAAGGCGCTGGTTGACGAAACCGATATCGCGGAAATAAAGACAGGTAAACCAGCCTTAATTGTCCTGGACGCTTATCCGGATCAGACGATCAGCGCCAAAGTCAGCAAGATTGCCTTTGACGCCCAAACCGTTAATAATGTAACCACGTACACGGTGGACGTCACCCCGGTTAAAACCCCCGGCTTTATGCGCAGCGGAATGACCGCTAACGTGACCTTTTTTATAAAAGAAAAAAAAGATCTCCTGAAAGTACCTAATGACACTTTGAAGGTATCCGAAAATGATTTTTACGTCCTGGTAAAAAACGGCGAAAAACACGAAAAAAGATTTGTCAAGACGGGGCTCAGCGACGGTAATTTTACGGAAATATTGAACGGACTCACCGAAGGGGACGTAATACTTTCCGAGCAGGTAACGGACATGGGTGAAGCGACGGATCCCAAAAGCAGGAATCCCTTCATGCCGGTAAGGCCGGGACGCCGTAAAAGGTAGCCTCTTAAAAATGCTCGAACTAAAAAACATCACGAAAAAATACACCATGGGAGATAACAAGGTTTATGCCCTGAACGACGTTTCCTTTAAGATAGACCGGGGAGACTTCGTGGCCATTATGGGACCGTCAGGTTCCGGCAAATCAACCTTAATGAACATCATAGGACTTTTGGACACGCCGACCCGGGGAGAATACTTTTTTAACAACCGGAAGGTTTCAAATTTTGACGAAGATTCCTTATCCATATTAAGACGAAAAATTATAGGTTTTGTTTTTCAGCAATTTAATCTTTTGCCCAGAATGCCGGCCCTTGACAACGTAGCGCTTCCGACGTTGTATTCCGAAAAAAGCCTTAATTTTTTTAACGCCCGGCAAATCTTAAGCAAGGTGGGGCTCGCGGAAAGGGCCGCGCACCGCCCCAACGAACTCTCAGGAGGGCAGCAGCAGCGCGTAGCCATAGCGCGGGCATTGATAAATTCCCCGGCGATCATACTTGCCGACGAACCCACGGGGAATCTTGATTCAAAAAGCGAAGAGGAAATCATAACCCTTCTCAAGGACCTTAACAAGTCCGGCATTACGGTTATAATGGTCACGCACGAGGAAGAAATCGCCAGGCACGCCAGGCGAATGATAAAAATGCGTGACGGACGGATACAATCGGACGAAAGGCTGGATAATTTTACAAAAGGCGCAGAAAATAATTTAACCGCTCCGGAGCAGAAAAGCGATACCGCGTTAAGAATCAAATACCTTGTTAAATATTTTGAGCTTGGAATAAAAACACTGCTGGCAAACAAGGTCAGGACTTTTCTGTCAATGCTCGGTATCATGATAGGCGTTGCGGCCGTTGTTGCCATGCTGGCCCTGGGCACAGGGGCTCAAAAGGCTATAGAAAAAGAACTGGCGTCGCTGGGTTCCAACATGCTTATGCTCAGGGCAGGCGCCATGAGAGGTCCGGGCGGGGCAAGGGCGGAGAGCGGCGCGACCACCAGGTTAACTTTAGAAGACGCAACGGCAATTAAAAACCAGGTCCCGTACATTAATAATACCTCGCCTGTTGTCAACGGAAGCGTGCAGGCCGTGTTCGCAAACAAAAACTGGAACACCCGTGTTACGGGAGTTTTACCGGCTTACGCCGGCATG
>JAFGOL010000082.1 GCA_016926495.1 Oligoflexia bacterium | reverse complement strand
TGCCGCCCCTGGCCATTTTTACTTTAGAAACGTCGCCGTCTTTGTCAATGTAAAACAAAAATTCAGGCTCACGCTTTAAATTCAAAGAAAGAACAAGCTCAGGCTTAGATTTTTGTCCCTTGGCTCCGCCGCGGGCCATCTTAACTCTTGAGATGTTACCATTCTTATCAATGTAGTAAAGATACCCAGATACTCTTTTGATACCACAACGAGCTACCTTCATAAGGTTTCCCCCTCCTCATATTTTTCTTCGAGTTCTATCGAACCCTTCCCTCAATAAGTATTATAAAGTATAAATCATATTTTTGTGTAGTATTTTTTTTCGTTTTCGACGATTTTTTTTATTTTTGCATTCGGGGCACCAGGAAAACAGCAACAATAATGAAAAGAATGTTCGCCCCCCATGCCGAAATAACGGGAAATATCCTGCCTGAGACCCCCAGGCTAAGCATGACAGAGAACATGATCCAGTATATAAAAACGAGCACAAAGCCGATTCCGATATTGAAGGCAACCCCGCCCTTCCTGTGCTGCCTTATGGCAAAAGGCAGGCCAATCAGGGACATTATAAAGCCCGCGAACGAAAGAGAGTACCTTTTATAGTACTCAACCTCGTACTTTGAGGGATCAACGCCGATGTTTTGCAGCTCGACGATATAATCCCTGAGACGCGCCGTAGTGAGGTAATCACTGCTGGCCTCCACCTTCCTGAAATCATCCGGGGTCTCCTCAAGCATGACCTTTTTTTCAGAGAAAGACTTGGAATAGGCCCTGTCGCCGTCAAAAGTGGTCACTACCCCGTCAGAGAGGAGCCATTTGTCTTTCTCGCCGAAAACCGCGCTTTTGGCGGAAATGTGCTGAACAAGGTTAAACCCCCTGTTCACGAAATAAATATTTATGCCAGAAATTGTCCTGGTTTTTGAATCATACGACTTAACATTATATATAAGGTTGTTTCCCCTGAACCATGCCTTTTCGTGATGCAGGCTCCCGAAAAACTCGTGCTTGCGGTCCAGTATCTCAACCATCCATACCTTTTGGGCCTGAAAATTGGCTACAGGCAGGATGTCATCAGAGAAATAGAAGGTAAAAACGGAAATACACATAACTATAAAAAACATGGGGGACGCGACCCTGATCAGGCTTCGTCCGCTACAGTAAAAAGCGACAAGCTCGTTATGCTTTGCCATGTATGAAAAAAACATCAACGTGGCCAGCAGGGTGCTGACCGGTACCATCTCCACGGCT
The DNA here is from genome assembly GCA_016926495.1 of Oligoflexia bacterium. GTDB lineage: Bacteria > Bdellovibrionota > JAFGOL01 > JAFGOL01 > JAFGOL01 > JAFGOL01. The sequence continues at coordinate 5,767 of JAFGOL010000082.1, read as the reverse complement.
ATACCGGGAAGTCTCAGAAAATAATAATACAACATGGTAGAAAACGGGGCATTGATACTCCATATCTTGGAAAGTATGTCAATTCCCACAAAAAGAGACATCAGGACTATAAGAAAAAACACAAACCTTACAAAAAATTCGCTGATAATATACCGGCTTAATAAAAACACTTCGGTTTAATCTATATCATCGGAAGCCAAATCAACGGTATATACTTCTCCGGCCATACCCTGTAACCTGGCCTCGCTGCTCATTGATGTTATATTCTTGAGCTCGGATTCGGCGTCCCTTGAAATATTTTCGTTTTCATTGAAATTAACGTGTCCGGCTGCTATTTCCCTCAAAGCCAGCACAATTTCCTTGTTGTTTGCCTTAACAAGGGCTTTTGACCCCTTAAGTATCTGCTTGGTCCTTCTTGCAGCCAGATGAACCAGAGCAAACCTGTTTGGAACCTGTTCCAGACAATCTTCTACAGTTACCCTTGCCATTGAAATATCCTCCGAGTAAATTTAGTTTTTATTACACCTTCAGATGCAAAAATCAAGGGAAAAAATCAGGTATCATCTCTTTTGTTGCGGATTCCAGCCCTTGCAGAAACCCTTTATCAAAACCCAGGTATCCGAAGTGATCACACACCTCCCTGTACTCCAGGCAGGAAACAGTTCTTCCCAGTAACGGATCATCAACGGTTTTATATACCGGAGTATACTGGGACATCAGGCTGATACAGGTATCAGTACCCAGGGTTTCACTTATGCGGTCAAGCACTCCTTTTGAATTCTCAACATATGAGGGCAGGACAAGGTGACGTATTATAAGGCCGCTTTTCATTACTCCCTCATCATCAAACACATCATCATTCTGGCTCCGCATCTCGTGAATTGCCTCGGCGGCAATTCGCGGGTAGCCGGGAGCGCAGGATAATTTCACGGCAAGGTCATTATCGCTGTATTTAAAATCAGGCAGGTATATATCAACAAGGCCCCGCAATCTTTTGAGGAATTGCGGCGATTCGTAACCGCCGCAATTCCAGACCACGGGTAAATCAAAACCCGTACTTTTCAACTCAGAAATAACGTCTGCAAGCTTGTCCGCGTAAGGCGTGGGAGTTACAAAATTAATATTGTGGGCTCCCATGCCGGCAAGTTCCCGGCAAATATCCCGCAGCCGGGCTGCCGTTATATCATACCCGCTTCCATACTGACTGATACGGTAATTCTGGCAGTAGCCGCATCGCAAATTACAGTTACTGAAAAAAACAGTACCCGAACCCCTGCTGCCTGAAACAGGCGGTTCCTCTCCGTGATGCAACTGGTAGACGTTAATTTTTATATCAGCGGTTTTGGAACAAAAATACCTTTCCCGGCATTTACGCGGGCAGTTACCGCAACTGGGCATCTCTCCACCTGCCTAAACCCGGAAAGACCATGGTACGGACTATTCCCTCTCCGCCGACAGGACCTAACTTTTTACCGTTATATTTAATATCAACGGCGGAAGCATCGCCTATAAGGAGCTTTATGGAGCCTGAAGCCTTAAGATGCTTTGTCCTTCCCTCGGCAAGCATGAAATCAAAAGGCTTGTCATCGTCAACCTGTACCTTGATCCACACAATGGATTTGGCGCTTATTAAAACTTCCTGATCTTTCGGCGACTCCTCCGCGTCCGAAGATACTGTTTCAGACTTGGCGGCGACACCGGACTCCGGCTTAACATCCTGCTTTTGCTCCACGTCCGTAACTTCGGAAACAGCCTTTACCTCGTTTTTCGGTTTTACCGTTTCAGCAACCGCCGGGGTACCCGCGGCAACCTTTTTTTCAGATACGGCTGTATTTACAACAGTTTCCGGTTGAGCCGCTGCGGAAACCGTCTGTGCCGCGGCGGTTTTTTCATTCAGATTGACGACCATGCTCTTTTCAATCTTGTTTCCCGCAAGCTTGCTTTTTATTTTCTTTGAAGGATCGGTAAGTTTGACAACCAGAAGGGCAATGGCCAGAATAGCTATAACAACCCCGATAACCAGGCCATGCACAGTATATTTTTTTCCGAACGTTTCCAGTTTTATACCGTCACGTTCTGAGAGTACATTAATATGCTCGTTAATTTCGGTTTCGACCGGATGCATGTTTTCATAAAGAAGAATGGCTTTTTTGGGATCCAGTCCCACGTACTTGGCATAAGCCCTAATAAATCCCCTTACAAAAGGAGCGGCCGGGAGTTCGGTAAACTCGTCCTTTTCAAGCATTGCAAGTATGTTAACATTGATCTTGGTTTCCGACGCGATTTCCTCGATAGAAATTCCCCTGCCTTCCCTGTTTTCCTTAAGGAACGAACCGACTGTTTCCCCCATATATTCCATCATCTTTTCAAAGCTCCCTTTTTATCATTTTATATAGTTCATCGTTTCGCGCCGATGAACGATATCCTGACAACACGTCGCTGGCTGTTTGCTTATCGCCCATCCTGTACAAAGTCAACGCATAATAATACGACACATCATCATCCGGGCACCTGCTATAGCTTACCTCCAGATGCACCAGGGCATCCGGATACACGCCGGACGCGTTCAGTGCCATGCCGTACCAGTAGTTCACGTAACAGGTTTGATCAGAAAGAGAAAAAGCAAGCCCGCACTTTTTAACAGCTTCGCTGAACATCTCCCTGTTAAAATCCAGCCTGCACACAGCGGCCCAATAGAGGCTCCTTTGCCTGACGGGCAATATATCAGGATTAACTCCGGAAAGTACCCCGTCCGCATCCTTCTGCCTGTATATGTTCTGTGCCAGCAGTATTCCGAGATTATACCGTATTGTGTTAAGGGTCTCCCCGGGGACCGTGCCCGGCTTAATATTTTTCAACGTGTTTTCAAGGTATTTCACGGCCCGGTCGGTTTTGCCGAGACAATACAGGGAAACAGCATAATTGGAGGCGACAACAGGGTCCGCCTTTTCATCAAGATATTTTTCATAGTGGGCCGCTGACATTTCACAGTCTGCCTTTTTGAGGAAAGAATCGCCGAAAACAAGATCAAGCTTGTCGGCACCGGCAACATGAAGATGTAGCAGCAGGACCATTAAAAGCATGGAGGGAATAATAACACATTAAATAAAGAAATGGTAGCGGGGAAGGGACTTGAACCCCTGACAATTCGGATATGAGCCGAACGCTCTAACCACCTGAGCTACCCCGCCCGGCATTAATGTTGATATGCTATATTGAAAGTCAGAAGGTATGTCAACCGGATTTATCACGTGATGACTGGTTTTCCTTCCACCAGTCAATCCAGTTCCTCTTGGACCACTCGATATTGGCGTTGTGAACAAGCGACAGCAGGCCGTTTTTTGAATTCAGGGCGACAGCCTTGTCGGTGTCGTCAAGGTAGGAAATCAAAACCGGAATTGCCTTTTTACCGCCGCACCTGGCGATAGCGTCTACAAGATGCTTTCTTATCCACAGGCTCTGCCCCTTATGAAAATTTCTGTCGGACTTAAGTTCCCTGACAAGATACGGCAAACTTTTTTTATTCCCTATATCACCAACGGATTTTACAACCATGGTCCTGACGACAAGAGAGGAGTCCCTCATCATATTATGCAAAAGCTCCAGCGAGTTTTCATCCCTGATAACACCCAGCGACGTTGCCACGGCAGACCTGATATACCATGAACTGCCTTTTTGCTTTAAAATAGTTTTCAGTTCGGGAACGACGGCGGCACCGCCCATTTTTGTCATTGCCATTATCAGGGCCCATCTTTTTGTATCTTTTAATTCGTTCTTCTTTGACAGGCTGACTATCTCACCGAAACGCTTCTCGTCCGCGCATAGTTTTTTTAAAAGAGCATATCCCCTGTAATTATCGAGCATGGCATGAATATCGTTTTGTGAACCGCCCTTAATTACAGCCGGAAACAAAAGATTCGGACACAGGATCAGGGAAACAATATATGCCTTACTGATTTTCGGACATAAACTGCTCAAATTCTTCAGCAAGTTTGCCTTCAAGCTCACCCTCCCGGGAGTCGGTTTCACCTGCAACACTTACCGCTTTTTTCTCTTCCCCGGCCTCGGTAACGATCTCCCGTTCAGGCCCGGTTGCAGGTTCAGCTTCAGTTTCAATTTCCGGTTCAGTCTCAGGCTCTGTTACAGGCAACTGCTCTTCGGATTCAAAAGACTCTATGTTTTGCTGCTCAATATTTAGTTCGCCCGTAAGATCGGAGCCTGTTATACCGAACTCCCTTAACATGTCTTCGTCTATGCCCTCCGGGACATTTCCGAGATCGATTTCATCCTTAGCGCCTTCCTCGGGACCTTCATTTACGATTTCCTGCACCTTTTCCTCAGCTTCCCTGACTATAACTTCCTTATCGCTGTCACTGACCTGTTCCACGGATTCTTCCTTGAGCACCTCATCAAGCTGGTTAAGGGTGGACGTTATTTCCTGCTCGGGGGACGGCTGGCTTTCAATGCTTACTCCGGCGGACATGGCTCCTAACTGTATTTTAAGTTTTTCATTTTCCTCTTTGAGAACCTTAAGGTTCGCAAGATCATCTTCTATAATTTCGTATTCAAGAAGCTGGCTTTCCAGCTTCTCGATTTTTTCGCTGAGTTCCTTATTGGCTTTACCGAGTTCGGCAATTTTACCGGAATCCTGCGCGGAGCCGGTCGCGGTTGACGCGGCTTTTTCAACCTCTTCGGCAAGGTCCTTGTTCTCTTTTTCAAGCTTCTTGATATTCTCTTCAAGAGCCCTGATCTTTGAATTAAGCTTTTCCTCCACGGCGGGATCGCCTCCGGACTGGCTTACAACAGGCTCCTGGTTCTCATACTTGACAATCTCTTGCTTTAATTTTCCGATTTCCTCGTTTTTTTCGTCAATCATCGCCTGAAGCCTTGTAATTTCCTGGGCCGAAGCACCATCGTCAGACCCCATTGCACCGGATTTCGCCTTAGAAAGCTCCTTCCTGAGATCCTCGGCTTCTTTTATAAGCTCATCAAGAGACTCTTTCAGAAAAGTCATGTAGGGGACCGTATCATCCACAAACCTTTTCCTTCGCCTGAGCAGTCTGACAAAAGAAAAAATCACGAATAAAACACAAACAAGAACCAGATTGATAAATACAATATCAGGAAGGTAATTTAAAAACAGACCCTTTAAAAAAGCACCCGATGTAATATCCAAAACCTACTCCCCTTTTAAGTCTACCATCTCTTTCAATTCTTTTCCAACTTTAAAAAACGGCAGTCTTTTCGGGGAAACAGTAATAGCGTCACCGGTCCGCGGATTACGTCCGGTATAGGATGCATATTCCTTGTTAACAAAAGAACCGAAGCCCCTGAGCTCGATCCTCTCGTTATTTTCCAGTGCTTTTTTCATTAACTCAAAAACGGTATCAACAATAAACTCGGCTTTTTTCTTGGGAAGATTCGCATATTCAGAATACTTTAAAATCAGGTCCGATCTGTTCATATTCCCTCCTAAAGGACTAAACACATTTATAATGAATCCTAAAAAGAATAAATACTCATGTCAAGTCTTTGTACTCATTGGGAATTATGAATTTTAAAAAAATGGTGACCCTAGCAGGATTCGAACCTGCGACACCAGGATTAGGAATCCTGTGCTCTATCCTCTGAGCTATAGGGCCAAGAGCGGTTTATCTTCATAACTCCGATACTTCCTATTATATTTATATATTACTGTCAATATTGGCATTTACCCTTTACAGTAAAAGCAGAATATGCTAAATATCCTAGGCTTTTAAGTTTTAAC
>JAFGOL010000013.1 GCA_016926495.1 Oligoflexia bacterium | reverse complement strand
TGTTGATGTATAGAGTTTTTATTGAAGAAATATGAATAAGGAGAATAGAAATTGGTACCTAGATTCGTTTTTTTGACAAATGGCGTTGGAAGAGGCAAGGAAAGGCTGGTTTCCTTTGAACAGGCTTTAAGGGACGCGGGCATTGCCCCGTATAACCTTGTAAGGGTGTCTTCAATTTTTCCTCCGTACTGCAAGCTTATTTCAAAAAGGGAAGGGCTCAAAATGCTGAAACACGGACAGATACTGTTCTGTGTCTTGTCCGAAAACAGTACCAACGAGCCTAACAGGCAACTTGCGGCTTCCACCGGCCTGGCGTTACCTGCCGATCATTCCAAGTACGGATATATAAGCGAACATCATTCTTACGGTGAAACCGACGAGACCGCCGGAGATTACGCTGAGGATCTTGCCGCTTACATGCTTGCAACGACGTTGGGTATATCCATTGACGAAAATGTTCATTATGACGCCAGGAAGGAAATATGGAAAATGAACAGGGAAATAGTAAAAACAAAGAATATTACGCAGTCAGCCAGGGGAGATAAGAACGGACACTGGACAACCGTTATTGCCTGTGCGGTAATGATATTATGATAAACCGTTTTCTTGAACAGGAATGGGACTTCACGGCTTCCAAATATGTTGTAGTCCCTGTTCCGCTTGAAGTTTCCGTCAGCTATGGAAAGGGGACTGCTTCAGGCCCCCATGCAGTACTCGGGGCTTCATTTCAACTCGAAAATTACGATGAGGAACTGGACAGGGAGACCATAAACGCCGGAGTTCACGTTCTTGAACCTATCGACACAAGCAGAGGAATTGAATGCGTCATCGAGAAGCTGTCAAGCGTTGTAACGAGGGTTATTTCAAATAATAAAATACCTGTCGTGCTTGGAGGAGAGCATACCCTGAGCCTGGGCGTATTTAAGGGCCTGAACCAGTGCTGCTACGACTTTTCCATTGTTCATTTTGACGCGCATCTTGATTTAAGGAACGAGTATGAAGGGTCCGCTCATTCTCACGCCTGCGTGATGAGAAGAATACGCGAGCAGGATTTCAGGGACATAGTTTCAGTAGGTATAAGAAGTGTTTCAAAAGAAGAGGCGGTATACGCTAAAGAGACTGAACATAAGATGTTTTACGCAAGGGATTTGTTTTACGACCCGGATTGTATTAATAATGTTGTTTCTTTGCTGAAAAGGGATATTTATATCACTTTTGACGTTGATGTTCTGGATCCGGCAGTACTGCCTTCCACCGGTACTCCTGAACCGGGCGGGCTTGGCTGGTATCAACTGCTTGAAATTCTTAAAAAAATTATTACCGGGCGCCGGCTTCTTGCCATGGACATGGTTGAACTTGCTCCGGATAATATTAATCATCATTCGGAATTTACTATCGCGAAACTTCTGTATAAAATAATGGGGTATAATCTGCAATTCGGAAGTGGTTGATGTCCGGTACCGAAATTAATAATAACGATAATGTAAAAGGCAAAAAAGGTTCCAAGATCCGTGACCTTGAGGGTCAGCTCAGAAAATTAAAGGAAGAAAATGTCAAGTATCGTATTATTATTAATGAATTTAAAAAGAAGGTAGCCTCATTAGAGGCTGAAAGAAAAACCCGCCTGCTTCAGGAAGGAAACGAGGCTCCGAGCCTCAAGGAATCGGGCATGAAGGAGTTGCAGAAAATAATAAGCAGCTCCAATCCGGAAATGGAAATCGCCGGCCTTATAGGCGAGAGGGAATTTTTCAGGGAAAGAATACGCGAGGCCGAATCCAGGGCAAAACAGAAAGACAAGGAAGTGCTTAAAATTACCGAACAATTACACCAAAAGGAGGCTGACCTGGCGTTGCTGGAAAATACGGTGAATTCCATGGGGAGCGAGCGTGAAAGGCTCTACCTTGAATTTGACGCTGAAAGAAAGGCCATGGAGGAATCCTTTTCGCAGAAGGAGGAGCAGATAAAGAAAGCGTTTGTCGCTTTTCAGCTTGCAAAAAGAAAATTTTTGAATGAAAAAAACATGGTGCAGATGAGGCTTGATGAAATTAACAGAAGATACATAGAGCGCGAAAAGCAGTTACGCGTTTTAAGTACGGCGCTTAAGCTGAAAGAGCAGGAGTTGATGAAGGATTACTTTGAAAAGGAAAAAAAGATAAGTGATCAGCTTGAAGCAATGAAAAAGGAAACCGCCATTCTTGAAGGCAGGTTGTCTAATTCTCAGAAGGAACTCAGGGATGCTTTAATAAAATTACAGGAATACGAGGACGATTATGGCGATTCTTGAAAAAAAGGTTATTTTGTTTACCGATGATCAGGACCTGGCAAATGTGGTGACTTCGGGTGTGGTCAATTGCAGTGCGGGCGTGTATTCGTATGACGCCTTTTTGCCTGATATAGGTTTTTCGGGCAGGCTTGTATTGCTCGATATTGACACCTCCATGGTAGATCCAAGGGGTTTTGTTACAGAAGTCATTAAGCATTTGAATTCTGAAAACAGGCTTATTGTTGTAGGTACGGATTGCGAAAGAAAAAATATCTCGGATTACGCGAAACTGGGAGTTGACCGGTTTGTTGTAAAACCCCTGAACCGGAAAAGGTTTAAAAATCTGATACTGCCCTATATCGAATCCGAATTGTCCGCGTTTTCGGATAATTCTCCCGAAACCCTGATGTGACTTATAAGGTCCTTGATCCTGTTACGCCTTTTCTGATGTGCCGGATGAACGAGTATATTGGCTATGGTGAGGTATTGTAACGCCAGCTTCTTGTCGAAGTAAACAAGGGCTTCACCTGTTTCAAGCGAATCAGCGCCTATTTGTCTGAGTTTAAACAGCAATTCCCTGCTTTTTCTGTTGCCCGGATGGTACCGCAGTGATCTTTCCACATGGAACAGCGTTTCCCTGTAGTTTTTCCTGTATAGTTTCCTGAGAGCCAGCCTGTATTCTTTGTAAGATACCATTCTGATTTTTTTTGCAGGCGGGTACGCAAACAGGCAGGAACTGAAGATGATCAAAATCAACAGCTTCATTCGTTTATTCCCCTCAGAGGTCTGGCAGGGATAACGGTATCATTTTTAAGTTCTTCGGCGTTTTCGATGTTTTCTTCAATGGTTTCAATATCCATGTCGGTATTTTGTTCCTCGTAATCATCGGGTTTTGTCTCAGCCTGCTCCCGGCTTTTTTTAACTTCCAGTATATAAGGTTTAAGCGGCTTTTTCATCCGTGCCCTGGCTGCCCTTACCTTGTGCAGGGAACGGTTGAATTCGTAGCTGTTAAGGCTTTTTACGGTCTCGGACCTTTCTTTAACAATTTGTTTTTTCTGGTTTTCATTTATATTAAGGTATATGTATACCATAAGGGCAAAGGTCATGATTGCAATAATATATTTCAATGGTAGCCTCCGCTTGATAATTAAATTATACTTTAAATGGGGTTTTTTATGAAGAATAAGGCGTATTGGAATGAATTTTATGGCAATACCGGTGATACCGGGTTCCCGGAGCCTTCCCTGTTTCTTAAGGAATACATGAAGTACCTCAAAAAACAAAAAGTGCTGGAGATAGCCTGCGG
>JAFGOL010000012.1 GCA_016926495.1 Oligoflexia bacterium | reverse complement strand
CATAGACTTGTACTGTCTTTGTATTATTATGAGGATCTGAACCTTAAGGAAATAGGCCGTGTCCTTGAGGTTACGGAATCAAGGGTCTCCCAGTTGCATACCGAGGCAATACTGAGGCTCAGATCAAAGCTTAAGGGTTTTTATGAGGATACCTTGTAGAGATTTTTCAGAAGATACTTTCAAAGTTATAGGTGAAATCTCCTCAGTTGCCAAAAGGCTCTCAGTCGCGATAAGGAAAAAACGCGATCCCGTGGACGCTCTTTCCGCTCTTGAAACAAAGGTAGACCAGCTTCGATCCGAGCTTTCCATGCTTATGCTTGAAAAAAACCGGGGTTCCATGCTGCAGTTCATCAGGGATTTTTATGATGAAACCGGTGAAGGAATAGGTATAGTCCTCCCGGAACACGGTATTAACGCGAAACTTTTGTCCGCGGTTTCGGAGATCATTCTCCTGATAGCTAAAAAGATCAATAAGTCGATCAACATGTTAAGCCTTGTATCGGCAGACGGTACTGAGCTCTCATGCACTCTAAACAACCTTGACTATTCCCGGTTAAAGGATACCCCCCTTCCCAGGGTGGTTTCAAGGCTGGACGGGCATATACTGGACGGCGGGAACAATACCTCGTCCATAAGAATTCCCAATGTGTTCGGGACCGAAAAATTCCTGATCCTTAATTCCTGCGCCGGACACATAGCCGTATCCGCCGTCGCCGTGGCTAACAGGGACAGCCTTGTAGAGAGCGTTTTCGGCAGGAAATTCGAACTTGAAATCATAGCAGGCGTCAGCCGTACCGGAATAAGCTCGATCCCGGTGGCGGTTGAGGAATCGATCAGGCAGATGCCGGAATCCGTGTTCGGAAAAGACATATTCAGAGGTGTTTTTATTTCATCGCAGGGTCTTCCTGTGCCTGTTATAAACATAGCGGGCCTCTGTGAGAACAAGGACAGGTTTAAATGGCTGTGATCGTAATTAACAATACGCGGTACGCCGCTAATGATTCAACGATCATCGAAGGTGTTATACCTCTTCATAATTCGTTTATTTTAAAGGACGGCGACTACTGTTTCGGGTATGCCGTGTGCAATGAAACCATAATCCCGGTCCTGGGTGAAAATACGGAGTTTATCAACTCCGCGCTGGGATTGTCATACAAGGGCAGGAGGTTCGCGCTGCTTTTCGACGACATTGAATACGAAGGGGAGTCGGAATTGCTCCTGGAAGATTTTATTGATAAAATTTTTGAGAGTGAAAAACAAGAATGATCAAAAGGGCTTTTTACATTTTCCTGTTTATCTGTTCACTCGGCGGTTTTTACCTTTTAAGCATCCATTCCGTTTTTAATCCTTTTGACGACATGTCCGTTTTTCTGGACAACACCCTGAACGACCTTAAAATAATATCTGATATCGGACGACAAAAGACGCCGCAGGTAAAGGATAACGGGATTTTAAAGATCGAAAAAAAGGCTGACGAACTCAGGGAAAAATTCATTCAGGCCAATTACAGGTTCCTGGAAGACGTAACAAGGAATTCATACAGAACGCTTACCTCCCTGTCCATAAAGACCAGCGAGAGATTTGCCTCCGGCGATAATTCCGCAGTCCTGACAAGACTGGGCGAAATGCGCAACGTCGTAAGGGACAGCGGGCTTTCCACCGACGAAAAAATTACCCTTTATAAGGGCATACGGGGTCTGGAGGAAATTGTCAACGGTATCAGGGAAACGGACAGGGAAATCGCCCTGGTTAAAAAGCAGAAGACCGCGTCGGGAAAGGCCGGTGTCGCCAATATAACGGAGGAAATGAGCAAAAGCATACAGGCAAAACAGTCAAAGCTTTCCGAGCTTGGCTCCTACAAGACGTTTCTGGCTGTTTTTTGTTTTCTGTTCCTGATCGCCGGGCTCGCGGGCATTGTGTATGAATCCGGACAGGTAAGAAGGAACTACGGAAAGGAAAGCGCGGAAATAGCAAAAACCCTTAATTCCATTATGGACGGGGCTGATTCCGAAGTCCTGATCCGCCTTAAAAGGATGCAGTTCTTTGAGGAAATAAAGATCGCTCTTTACGAAACATTGAGAATATTTTCCGGGCAGATGCTGTTTTACCGCGAATGCCTGTCCGATATGGACATCCCGGTTTTCTTTAAGGGGGACGGTAACGAATACGTAAATCCCGCGATGGACAACCTTTGCGCGGAACTCGGCATATATCCCGATAACATGGGCGAAATGTTTTTTTACAGGGACAGGCTTTATACCAGGTCCGGTGATGAAAATATCTTCTGTATTTTCAGCGCGGATTTTTTCCTGCTCAAGGATTTTGTTGACCAGGAAATTTCCGTATTGCTTGAGTCGGAAAATATATCCGGCATACCGGAGAATATAAGGGAACTCTACAGGAAGTATAAAGTGCTTGAACACAAAAAAGACGGGCTTCTTGCCAAAAAGAACGTGGCGGAAACCCGCCTCAGGACCGTTATGGACATATCGCGGGAGCAGAAAAAGAATTTTCTGACCAGGCTTTCCATCGTAGACGATCTTCTTTCCAGGAGCAGGGTTGCCCTGGACAGCGGGCTTTTGCTGTCTTCTTCAGTTAAAAACCTGGGTAAAAAGATATCGTCGGTGCATCAGTACATAAACGAATCGCTAAGGCTTTCCTCCCGCATCAGCGAGGCAAAAAGCGCGACGTCCGATGTTCTTGATCATTTTCCCGAACTTTCCGGGCTTATAGAAGCAGTTTCCGCCCTGTTTTATAAAATAGCGCGTGAGGCCAGGCTTGACCTGATTTCCGGCCTCCCTGTCGAGGAAACAACAAAGGCGGAACACAGGATAGAACGCATAAAGATGCTGATTGACGAAATCGACATCGCGCTGGAAAAATTTTCGGCGATGCATGACAATTTCAACATGGACGAAATGCACGATCTCGTGGAAGATCTTACAATATCCTATAAAACGGTGTTTAATAACGCGGACAGGGTTAATTCCGGGCTTGAAGAACTGTCCGGCCTTGACTCTGCCGTTACCGTAGAAGAAGGAACGCCCAAACAGGAGGTAAACGCTTGAACCCGTCTCAAAACGGAAGAGTAATGGTAGTAGACGATGAAGACGTGGTAAGGGAGGTACTTTACGGCAGGTTCATAAAATTGGGCTATGACGTAATTGCCGTATCAGGAGCCGTCGAGGCCCGCGGGATACTTTCTTCCGGCGGCGTGGACGTGATAATTTCGGACATAAAAATGCCGCAACTTGACGGCGTGAGCTTTTTAAAATGGCTTTCCGAAAACGGCTTTAAAATTCCTCTTGTGCTGATGACCGGATACAGCGACAAGGAAACCGCGATAGCCGCGCTAAAGGCCGGCGCCTACGATTATATTGAAAAACCCTTTGATACGGACGAGGTTGTCAGCAGCGTGGAATCCGCGCTTGAGCTTTCAAGGCTCAGGGCCGAAAAGGAGGAGCTTTTAAAGCGCCTTTCGGTTGACAATGAAAACCTGAGCCGCAAGGTGTCGGCTTACGAGCACGGGGATTTTGAAAAGGAGTTTATAGGCTCGTCGGCAGAGGCCGGGCGGATAAAGGAAATGGTCGGCAGGGTTTCGTCCTACGACAGTACTGTTTTGATTACAGGCTCAAGCGGCAGCGGTAAGGAAATTATAGCCCGCCTTATACACGCAAAAAGCGACAGGTCCCGCACAGGCGCTTTTATAGGCGTTAACTGTGCGGCCATCCCCACGGAGCTTCTTGAAAGCGAGCTTTTCGGATATGAAAAGGGCGCGTTTACCGGTGCTACCACCAAAAGGCAGGGGCTTTTTGAGCTTGCGCACAGGGGTACCATCTTTCTTGACGAGATAGGCGACATGGAACTTGCGTTGCAGGCAAAGGTATTGAGAGTGCTTGAAGATAAAAAATTCCGCAGGGTGGGCGGCAGGGATGAACTTGAAACCGATGTTCGTGTTATCGCTGCCACAAACCGGAATATACAGGAAATGATAGAAGAAGGTTCATTCAGGGAAGACCTTTATTACAGGCTTAATGTTTTTAATATAAGTCTTCCGGGCCTGAGGGACAGGGGCAACGACGTGCTTGAAATAGCGGATTATTTCGTGGAATACCTTAATTCCAAGATGAAAAAAAGTATAAAGGGATTCAGTGAAGACGTTAAAAAGGCTTTTCTTGCCCACGACTGGAACGGCAACGTCCGTGAATTAAGGAATGTTATTGAAAGGGCGTTCATAATGTGTGACGGCGATGAGATCAGCACGGATCATATAGAGCTTGCGGCGTTTTCAGGTTATTCTCCTTCCGTGTCTTCATCCGCGGCGTTTTCGGGCATAAACCCGCGGGATTACAAGGCCGGTTTCCGTTCGGCAAAGGACGACGCCATAAGGATTTTTGAAATCGAATATATCAAAAATCTCCTTCAAAGCACCGGCGGCAACGTAACCCAGGCTGCCCTGGCATCAATGATGGACAGAAGCAATTTTTTAAGGATGTGCAGAAAATACAACATTAAGCCCGAGGATTTCAGGCAGTAATCCTGCTGCGTATATTAAATATTCTTACTTCGGGCTGCTTGTCGCTGACATTAACATGGATTAATCCGCCGGGTCTTT
>JAFGOL010000081.1 GCA_016926495.1 Oligoflexia bacterium | reverse complement strand
TTCTTTTTTATATTCCTCTGAACTACCCTTGTATCGAAATCCTTCAACTGTTTCACAAATCCCTCCGTCTTTAATAATGAAAAAGATAATAATATCAAATAGTTAACAAGATGCCCAGGGACAGAATCGAACTGCCGACACGGAGATTTTCAGTCTCCTGCTCTACCGACTGAGCTACCTGGGCATCGGCTCAAGGCATCAAAACCTTTATCTAAAAACCTCTCTGTCGTCAACAATATTTTTTTAGGATCACAAACAAATAATTGTTTGACATAATCAAAAGTACATTTAATAATCCCCAATGTATTTCCAGTATATTTTTTAAGGAGGTTGGAAATGAGAAAAGTTGTATTAGCAGCTCTATTTGCTGTTCTTAGTGCACCATTGTTTGCAAGTGAGCTAACATTAGACGCCAAAGTTGGCTATGCACGAACTCAGGGTGGAGCTAACGGTTTTGATGTTGGTGCAGGCGTTTACTACTCCCTAATGCAGACCGATGGTTTCCTTCAAGATCTTGCAGTCGGTGGAGCTTTTGACTTCGACATGACAAAATTTGGCGGAACATGGGGAAAAGGTCTGTTTATTGGTCCGGAAGTTAAACTTTCTATGCCTTTCTCTTATTTTAAGTTGGGAATGGGTTATCAGGGAGTTGACGAACATCAGTTTGGTTTAAAGATTAGAGTCGGTGGACTTTATCCGATAGGAGAAGGTATGCAGGCTGGTCTTGACTTCACTTTCGGATACACATTGAATGCTCCGAGGTTCTGGATGATCACAGTTGGACCTGCTTTCAGCATGGACCTGTAATCAGTAAAGCGAACGAATGTTAAAAAAAAAGAGGCTGCTAACAAGCAGCCTCTTTTTTTTTCTCAAAATGAGCCAGAATTAAATTATAACGAAAGATAACTTTTAACCCTTGCGGCAACGGAATCAACGTCGATGCCCATTTTTTTAGCGACCTGTTCAGCGGGTCCTGAAGCGCCGAACGTATCTATACCGATTGACAGGCCGTCACTACCTACTATGCCGCTCCATAACCTGGTACTTCCCGCTTCTATGGATACCTTTTTAACATCAGGAGGAAGGACCGAATTCCTGTAAGCGTTGTCCTGTTCCAGGAACAATTCCATACAGGGCATGGATACAATTCGCATCCAGTTTTCAGCGCCGAGTTTCTGCCTCATTTTTACTGCGGTGACTATTTCACTGCCTGAAGCAACGACGACACATTCAAGTTCA
The DNA here is from genome assembly GCA_016926495.1 of Oligoflexia bacterium. Classification (GTDB taxonomy): domain Bacteria; phylum Bdellovibrionota; class JAFGOL01; order JAFGOL01; family JAFGOL01; genus JAFGOL01. Next base: position 5,431 of record JAFGOL010000081.1, on the reverse strand, counting down.
GGAGTCTTTTCCTTTGCAGCAATATAAGCGCCCTTGCAAACCCCGTTGATTATATCCTTTTGCGGAAGCTCCAAAACAGGTTCCAAATCCTGCCTCGATAATATAATGGCAGTCGGTGCATTTTTATTCTCAATGGCAAAAATCCACGATTCAACAGTTTCTGCTTCGTTACAGGGACGCAAAACTTTTAAATGAGGTATAAGTCTTAAAGAATTAATCTGTTCAATGGGCTGATGCGTCGGCCCGTCTTCGCCCACAAATATACTGTCATGGGTAAATACATAAATAACCTGCTTTTCCATCAGGGAACACAGCCTTATAGCCGGCCTCATGTAATCCGAAAATATAAGGAACGTACTGACAAAGGGAATAAACCCGCCGTGAAGCGATATGCCGTTTGCGACTGCACCCATCGAATGTTCCCTGACCCCGTAGTGAATATTTTTTCCCTTAAAATCGCCGGGAGCTATGAAAGGACTATCCTTTATGGCGGTATTATTGGATGGCGCCAGATCAGCCGAACCGCCCAGTAAATTAGGCAGGTATTTTGAAAGGACCTGAATGCACCTGCCGGATGTTTTTCTGGATGCTTCCTTGTTGTTTTTAGCCAGGGATCTCAATTCATCGTATAGTTCTTCGGGAATCCCGGTACTGCTTATTTTTCTCACACCGTCTTCGACGGTTTTAACATCAAGACAAGCCCTGAATTCTTCATTCCATTTCTTATATTCCGTTTCCATGAATTTTATCTTTTCACCGGTAAATTCATAAACCCCGGACGGAACTTCAAATGGAGGACAGTCCCATTCAAGATTTTCCCTCAGGCACTGCAATTCTTCCCTGCCCAGAGGGGCTCCATGCGATTCCGCGCTGCCCTGTTTGCATTTTGCTCCCTTACCGATTACGGTATTTGCGATAATTAAAACAGGAGAGCCCTTGTGGCTGTTAGCCGTGTTAAGGGCACCTATTACCTGTGAATGATCATGGCCGTCTACAACCATTGTATGCCAGCCCATTGCCCGGAATTTGGCCGGAATATCCTCTGTAAAGGCCAGATCCGTAGAACCTTCGATTGAAATCATATTTTTATCATACAGGTATATAAGGTTATCAAGGCCCAGATGCCCGGCAAGGCTCGCGGCCTCGGTTGAAATACCTTCCATCAAATCACCGTCGCTGACAATCGCGTAAACCTTTGTTTTTCCGAAAGCCGGCACCCTTTCCTGCATGATCTTTCTTGCTATGGCAAAACCCACACCGGTTGCAAAACCCTGTCCCAGGGGGCCCGTTGTTGTCTCCACGCCTTTTGTAATACCGTATTCCGGATGACCGGGCGTAACGGAGTCCAGTTGCCGGAAGTTTTTGATATCCTCCAGGCTGACCCCAAAGCCGTACAGATGCAGTAAGGAATAAAGCAGCATGGAACCGTGACCCGCTGAAAGTACAAAAATATCACGCCCCACCCATTGCGGGTCATCGGGCTTAAATCTTAAAAAATAATGCCATAGTATAAAAGCCAGGTCCGCACAACCCAAAGGCATACCCGGATGTCCCGATTTCGCGGCCTCAACAGCATCAGCAGACAACACCCTGATGCTCTTAATACACTGTTCAACTCCGGATTTATCATACCTGATTTTCATAAAAAATCCTCCAACAGAATGTAATATCAAAATAAATCAGACTAAACAAATGCTTTAACAAAGTAGTAAAATATAGTCAATTACAGATATGCCATCAATCCAACTTGCTAAATATTTTACTTTTAAATATCATAGCATTATGCAGGGTAACTCAAAATATGATCCGTTCCTGGAACAATATCTGAAAATATATCAGGAAAATCCCGCTTCAAGAGTATTTGCGCCGCTGGCCGAAGCTTACAGGAAAAGCAACCTGATTGACGAGGCCATAGAAATATGTAAAGAGGGCCTTGAGCGCCATCCGGGGTTCATAAGCGGAATGGTCGCCCTTGCGAGATGCTACTATGATAAGCAGATGTATAAAGAGGCAATCACAGAACTGGAAAAAGTCATTTCAGAGGCTCCTGATAATTACCTCGCCCAAAAGCTGCTGGCTGAATCATATTACGGTATGAACGATACCGTAAACAGCCTGAAATCCTATAAGATGGTGCTGTTCCTTAATCCCAGGGACAGCGAAATAGCCAAAAGAGTGGACGAACTGGAATATGCCGGAAAAAACGAAGCCGTCGTGACAGAAGCGGCGGAAGAAATCGACATACCTCCCCTGCCCGTAAGCAATGTCCCTCCTGATTTATACAGCGAGACGGGCTCAATATCCGAGAACGCGGGCAGTACGATAGAAAACGCATTCCAGGAAAAGCCGGTATGGCAGATATTCGGCGTCAAGGACGGCGAAGACGACGATGAAGTATTGATGGACCTGAGCACCATGACCATTGCTGAATTACTGGAGGAACAGGGACACAAAAACAAGGCGTTAACCGTATATAAAAAAATGCGCGACAAAGATCCCGATAATACCAGAATAAAAGAAAAAATAAACAGCATCGAAGAAGAACTCGGGCTGGTAATTACATCGGTATTATCAGAAGCTGAGTCAGAACCTGCGTCCGAAGAAACTCCTGAAGAAGCAGCCGCGGACGAAAACCATGAGCAGCAGGCATCGCCGGACCGGCACGACGATTACGTAACCGAACACCTGATAGCCGAAAAAAACAACGAGGAAAACCAGATTGAGTTTCTTACCGACTTCAGCAACGACGATTGGATAGTGCCGAATGACGAACTTAGGCAAAAACCCGGACTTGCAAAACTGAACCGGCTTCTTGTAAAAATTCAAAAATACAAACAGGACTATTCGGGCTGAAGTTATTTCATGGCCGTCATGCTCGACTCTTCAACAATAGTCGCCTTCAGAAATATCAGGAGTTCCGTCTTCATTTCTCGTGTCTCGCTTTTACCGAAAAACCATCCTATAATGGGTATCTTTTTCAGCAACGGAACGCCCGCGTCGGCATCACCGTTATCAACAGAGTATAATCCGCCTATAACGGCCGTTCCTCCGTTGCTTAATAATACCTGGGACACGGCCTTCCTTACACCGACACCCGGAGGTAATTTCCTCGAACTGCGCAGCATGTAATCAGGAAATTCACGCTTTACATCTATATCAAGAATAATTTCATTTTTTGACGTTACCTTTGGAACAACGTTCAGTTCCACGGAAATATTCTCAAATTCAATCTTATCCGTGACACCTCCGCCTTCCAGGGGGGTGGATGTTTTATAAGCAACCTGCGTTCCCTGTATTATGCTGGCTTTTTTTCTGTCCAGGGTGGATATTCTTGGGGCCGATATAATTCTTACGTCGCCTTTAACAGACGCGGCGCCTATAACCGTGGAAATATTTCCATACCCGCTTACATTCCTGAATCCGATATCCCCTCCGTCAGTTGCCCAGTTGAAACCCATACCCCTTATCCATGCCTCGCTTGCTTCTATTATATTTGACTCTATAACAATCTGTGCGGGCTTTTTGTCAATTGCCTTAAGCAGCCTGCTTGCCTTAAGCACATTTTCCTCGATATCCGTTATTATAAGGGAATTGGTCTCGGTATCCACTGAAACCTTTCCTCTTGACGAAAGAATAACGGAAATTTTATCCTTTATTCTTTCCGCCTCTATATAATCAAGCTTAAGTACCAGAAGCCTTATGGGCTCAAGACTGTTATTTGCCTCAACGGCCTGGGCCGCGAGCTGTCTTTCATCACGTAAATCCGTAAGAGGAGCGACCCTTATAACCGACCCCTGCCTGACATATCCCAACTGCGCATTTTGCAAAACCACGCTCAGGGCCTGATCCCATGGAACATTTTTGAGGCTGAGGTTTATGTTGCCTTTAACATTTCCGGACACAACTATATTCATTCCGCTTACTTCCTGAATAAGCCTCAGGACATCCATAACATCAGCCTGCGCTACTTCTATGGACATCCTTGTCCCGTAAAACTGCATGGGCTTTGCCAGATAATCCTGAAAATTCATTCTTGACATCTTTCTGGCTGCTTCAACATCATTCACCTCTGTAGGCGCGAATTCATCAACATTGACCATTCCCGCCATTGCAAGGTCCTCTTCTTCCGCCTGCAGAATTCCTTCGTCGCCGATCGGAAAATCCACGTAAAGATTCGTGTCTTCCTGCGATATTTGCGGAACCACCTTGCTCCTCAACTGGATTACAAGCCTTACGGTCCTATAAGGTCCTTTTAGCTGATAAGGGCTGATCATGGTAACAGGACCCTGAAACTCACTTGTATCCAGAGGTCTGGCGAATCTTTTAGGCAGATAAGTATTCCTTATATCTATTATTACCTGGTTGTGATCGGGAGCCTCTGACTTTTCATATTCAACAGTTTTGTTTGAGGACACTACCAGGCGTGTTGAATCCGTTAACCTTAAAAACTCGATATTCCTTATTCTGGACGAACTGTTTAGTTCAGTATCAACCTCTTCAACTTCGTCAAACGCGAGATCAGCATCCCCTGTCTTGGGTTCCGGCTCAAGATCAAGAATATCTTCTTCAAACTTTGGTTTTGGAGCCTCTTCGGCGAGTTCATCCAGTTCCCTGTCCAGATCGGATTTGACGGGAGCGGACGGCTTCGCGTTTTTAAACTCGTCTTCAAGGTCGCTGAGAGCCGCATCGGATTCGGCTCCCTTCATGCCCTGCTCGCTTTCCATTATTTTGAGATCTCTGTCCTTGCTTGCTTCAAGCAAATCATCAAGCTGGTCGTTTGCGCTTGTATTGCCGACTACCTCGGATTCCAGCTCATCAAGCTCATCATCGGCAATCTCTTTATATCCGTTTCCCATGGCAAGCACCAGACCGCTTTTCCTTTTATAAATTCTGAAGCCCTGCCTGCCTTTTGTAGATATATCCAGGGTGGAACCGTCTACCGTGGGCAAAGTGCGTATATCATTAATAACGTCACTCGAGGACAAAGTATCCGAGCTTCCTATTATTCTGTACCCTTTAACATTCAATGCCATTCCGTTATCGCTGGTCACTACCGTGTAATCCTTCAGTTTGTCGCCTTCCACATATACATATTCTCTCTGACCTTTTTTCAGGTAGTGCATCCTGGCCTTTTCGGCGGGAGTTTTGAATATGGCAAAAGGATCATTATCATTATCGGATAAAGTCCGGTTTGTACTGCACGAACCCAATATCGCCAAAAGAACCAATATCCATATTTTTTTCATCAAACTCCTCCTATAAACCCGCGTTCATCACATTTTTGATTGTCGATTTTTCTATCTTGTTTCCGTCAACTCCGACATAAGTTTCAAGTATCTGGACCTGTCCCTTGTCTATTTCCATAATTACTCCGTTATTCCTGCCTATCTTTTCCCCTTTCTTCAAAAGATGTTTTTTCCTGTCAGGTCCC
>JAFGOL010000080.1 GCA_016926495.1 Oligoflexia bacterium | reverse complement strand
CACCCACAATAAGTTCGTTACGCTCCCTGTCAATCCTTATTACATACAGGCTTTCGTGATGGTTCAGGCCGAGTCCCCTTTTCTGGCCTATTGTATAATTATAGAGGCCGTTATGCCTGCCCATGATCCTGCCGTTCACATGTTTTATATCTCCCTGCTCTGTACCGTTTTTTAAAAACTGGCGTACAAAGTCCCTGTAATCGCCTCCGGACATAAAACATATATCCTGCGACTCCTCCCTCTCCAGGCAGCACAGATTGTTATCCACGGCAATCCCGCGTACCTCATCCTTGGTAATATCGCCTAACGGAAAAATTATCCTTTCAAGGGCGGAAGGCCTGATGCCAAAAAGAAAATATGACTGGTCCTTGCCTCCGTCAGCAGCCCTGCCTATATACGTCCTGCCGTTATCAACAACTATTTTAGCATAATGACCCGTAGCCAGAAAATCACAACCGTTATTAACCGCTTCATTTAATAAAAAACCAAACTTAAAGTGCCTGTTGCACAAAGCGCAGGGATTAGGTGTCCTGCCCAGTCTGTAATCCCTGATAAAGTTCCCTATAACAATTTCCTTAAATTCCTTTTCAAGATCAAGAACTATGTGGTGAATACCCGCATCATTACAGAATTTTGCGGCATCAGCCACACTGATTTCGCCGCCTTCCGAAACACGCATTGTTACCCCGGTAATTTCAAACCCCCGGCTTTTAAGCAACAGGGCCGCGACAGACGAGTCAACGCCCCCTGACAAAGCTACAAGCACCCTTTTCTTCATGCTTGTAAGTTTAATCTTAACGTATATAATGTAAACAAATTTTTAGAAAACAGGGGTTTATATCTTGTACAGTCATAACGATTTTGTAAGTTCCTTGCTGGCCTTGTTCAATTTCCTTTTCAATTCATATATTTTTGTTTATGTGTCGGCGCAAAAAATACGCACAAGGATAAACAAGGCATTCCTTCTGCAGACCGGCTTTATCTCGATGTGGGCCCTCGCAGACTACATCAACAGGATGCCGATCGAAATAGAATACAAGCAGACGGTCAGCCTGTTCGCACAACTTCTTTACATACCCACCGGCCTTCTTTTTATGAACATAATTTATATATTTATAAACAGGAAATACGATTACATCTTTTACGGAATACTCGTCGTCGACATAATATTCGCATACCTGGGCATTTCCAAAAAGCTTATCGTTACCGACATCATTGCCACGTCCGCCGGCACAGTGATAGTAAAGGGGCCTCTCTTCCAGCCGTTTCTGCTGCTTTGCGAGGTATTACCCACACTGATCGCGATTACCCTTATATTCAACATAAGCAACAAAGGAAAAAATTCCAAATACAGGAAACCCATTATATACATCACGGGGGGAGCCACCGTAAGCATACTCTCCTCCCTGCTGATTCATTATACGGGAATAGCTCCCGTAGGCTCGTTCTCCCTTGTTTTCTTTTCGTTAAGTATTTTCCTTGCCGTTTATAATCACGATTTTATGGGACTATCCGCGGAAGACGCCGTTAACGAACTGCTATCCTGCGTTTACGACGGTATCGTTATCACCGATGAGTCGGGGATCATCTCCCATATTAACGAAAAGGCATCCGGACTTTTGGGAATTGCCGGTATCAATTACAAATTCAGGTTCGGGGAAATTCTTGCCAATTACGGGATCAGCCTCGATATGCTGAAAACAGACAGGGAGCACAAATTCACAGTAGACAACAGGAGCGTCAAACGTGATGTCATAGTTTCCTATTCCGAGATCAAAAGCGGGAACATCGTCAAGGGTAATATTTTTATCATCAAGGAAATCAGGTAAAATCAGCGGGGGCGGGTTATGACGCATAGGCACTCTTTTTTATTCGAAGAAGGAACATGGAATGCCAAGGGTAGCTATTATGATTCCGAAGACAACGTACTAAAAACAGAAGGCCAAACAACCATAACACACACCGGCAATCTCTGGGTAAATGAAGGATACATGAGACTCCTTAAAACCGACCCGGCTGAATTCAGCAGCCGGTATGAATTTACGCCGGCAAAACCAAACGAGACCATGCTGGATTCTGTATCAGTCAACCCGGTAACAGGGAAAATATCCGGCACTCTTACCGTTGTGGATAACTCACTTATATCAAGCCGGAATTCTGAAAACAACGATTACAGCGGATGCAAATTCCTGATAAAAACCGATGCTGAAAAGTACCTTAATTACGGCTATCTTAAAAAAGGAAACACCCTGGTTTCAAGATGGTCGTTGGAACTGGAGAAAGAATAGCTAATTTGATGCAAATTCAAATGACCGGTTGACAAGACATTTCCTTAATTTATAATTTCTGCCGGTATGCAGTATGTAAGAAAAATATCTCACGCCACAAGTGTAAAGGAAATTTCTATACTGAAAGAGGCTACGCCTGACAGTTACGGTGAAACCGATTTTAATTATAAGCCCGTTTTTTCCGTGTTTGACATAGGCACCATTCATCCACCTGTTCCCCTTGACAACAGTACCATCAACATAATGCAGGGATTTAATTTTGAACTGCTCAGGGAGAAAGGCATAGAGTCACATTATATCGGGCTTGTGACAAACGAAGGCACCCTGATCAGCGCCAAAGAGGCAATCAGCGGAAAAATAACACCCACGATTTCAAGGGTCAGATTTGTAAACCGGCTTATGCCGGAATTCGCAAACGGCAAATGGGATTATTCCATATTCAGGGAACCTCCCTGCAACAATTTTGTGCTTCCCGTTGAATTTATTTCCAGGAATAACCTGCCTGAAAGCTCTTCCGTTTGGAGAAGAATAGCCGACAGGGAGTTAAATCTTGAGGATATGGGGCTCCCTTCCGGATTCAAAAAAGGAGACAGGTTGCCGGAACACCTCAAACCTATTCTCGATTTCAGTACAAAATTCGAGCCCGATGACCGTTACATATCGGCCAGGGCGACACTGGACTTACTGGGAATTGACGACGCCAGCTTTGACCTCATCAACAAAACCACCAGGAACGTCAGTAATATTATGACGGAGTACGCCGAGTCCGCGGGATTCAAAAGGGAAGACGGCAAGGTCGAATACGTTACTTATGTTGAAAACGACCGGAAAAAATACGTACTGGGCGACGCGGTATGCACATGGCATGAAGACAGGCTGATAACCCCACAGGGACTTGGAATAAGCAAACAGATAATAAGGGACAAGGTAAAATCCCTGAACCCCGCATGGTACGAAGAAATTCAGAGGGCTAAAAAACTCGCCAGGACCGGGGGAATAAGGGACTTCAGAACAGTTATGGACCCGGAAATTAAATACATATCGCCCGACGCGAAATTTTTTGAGGCTGTGAATACGCTTTTCAGGGCCGGGACAAACCAGTGGGTCAATCATAAGATCTACAATATATTTCCCGATAAAAATGAAAGTATACGCGACAATCTCGCCAGGGCTGTTGAAGAAATCAGCACCATTATATAAAACCGGAATTCTGCAATACAAGTTATATACATAAAAAAACAGCCCCTGCATTGCTACAGGGGCTGAATTAAGATTGAATCAAAATTTATAAATAAAATTTATTACCTTTTTTTGGGTCTTGATTCATTAACCTTAATGTTCCTGCCAGACATACTGTAACCGTTCAGGTTACTGATTGCCTGGGATGCTTCAGCGTCGCTACCCATCTCGATAAAACCGAAACCTTTTGAACGGCCGGTTTCCTTGTCCATCACGATTTTAACAGATTCAACTGTGCCATACTGAGCAAAAAGGTCCATCAGATCATTCTCTGAAGCACCGTAGGGTAAATTACCCACATACAAAGATTTTGAAGACATTGTAACTTTCCTCCTAATACATTAAAGAAAAGAGCCGAAAAGCGAAAAAATAGTCACCGAACATATTTATTCTCTACGGTCTTGTCTGTTATAATATTACTTTTTACATGGCTATTTTGAAAAAAACAACAAAAATTCTTTATACTGGAAGGTAAACGGTAAACTCCGAGCCCGTACCTGATCTGCTGCTGACCTCAATCCTGCCGGAATGGGCTTCAACCAGTGTCTTTACAATTGCCAAACCCAATCCTGTACTGCTTTCCCCGCCTGTGGGCCTGGAACTGCTTTTAAAAAACGGTATGAAAATATTCTCCAAATCTTTCTCCGGAATACCCGGCCCCTGGTCCCTTACAGATGTCACTACAAAGCCCTTATCAGAGGTGACAGTAACCCTGACATGTCTGCCATACGGCGAATATTTGACCGCGTTGCTAAGAAGATTATTTATCACCTGGCTTATCTTGAGTTCATCAAAGCTGAACTCGTCAATATCGGTTTGATAATCCAGTTCTATTATAATATTCTTTTTTGACGAAATCAGACGGTTAATCTCGACCATTGAGGTAATTAATTTTTTATAATCACCCCTTTCAGGATTCAGCTTCAGGTTGCCTGATTCTATAACATTAAAGTCAAGAATATCATCAATAAGGTTATTCATGTGTACCGCGACATTTCTAAGAAGATTCAGAATGTTCATAGTTTTTTCACTTGATTCCAGATTTGAAGGATAAAAGAGCAAATCAATAAATCCCGTAAGGGCACTCAGGGGATTCCTTAAATCGTGCGCGATCATGCCGAGCAGTTGGTCCTTTTTGCTGTTCGCTTCCACAAGCTCCGTAATATCATCCACTATAACCATCACAAAAACCGCATTATCATACTCAATGGGTTTTACCGTAAATTGCAGGGTTTTACGGACGGGCTGATTTTTAATATAAAAAGTCCTTTCAAGTATATTTTTGTAAGTTGACTTTTTTTCCTTTAGCGCCTTTTCAAAAGCTCCATGGATCGAACATTTAACGCAATCCCCGGCTTTCAGGCATTTGAAATCATTTTCCACGGCAAAGGAACAGCCAAGTATATTACCGTTGTAGTCTTCAAAATCCTCCTTAATATCAAGCCCGAAAAGCGCACGGAAAGGCTTGTTAACCGAAACAATCCTGTATGAAGGATCAAGGATATAAACGGCCGATGTTACATTAGCCATCAGTTTAACAAGAAAGTCTTTTGATCTGATAAACCTTTCCATCCCGGCTAATATAATATTTGAAATCCGCTTGATTTCAAACAAAAGGATAATAAATTGTGATCACAATGGATACGCTTTTACCGGTTGCCCAATCCGTTTTCACATTATGCATAGTGGGTTTTGTGGGATTTTCCATAGTCAGCAGAAAACTTGTCCCGGCAAACGTACTTGATGCCCTGATCCCCCTTGTTCTTGATATTGCCCTTCCGTGCCTTGTGTTTATAAAAATCCTGAAAAACTTCACCCCTGCCTCAATGCCAGACTGGTGGCTGCTGCCCTTGTGGTGGGCGGGCTTTACAGTATACGCCGTAATAATTTCACAATTACTCAGCAATATGTCCGGCAAGTTCAAAACCGAATTCCGGGCGTCCCTGCTGTATCAAAACGGTATATTTTTCCCTGCGGCGATTATCATGGGGACGTTTGGGAAGAATTCCCCCCTGATGGTCTGCCTGTTTATATTTATCCTTTTTTACCCGGCTTTTTTCTTTAATACGTACCCGCTGTTTTTCGGGAAGAAAAAACAGAAAATCAGCCTGAAAGGATTATCGCATCCCGTGCTGTTCGCAACCCTGATTGCAATAATAATAAAGCTTACCGGGACCCAAACATACCTGCCGGCATTTTTTTATTCAACCATAGACATGCTGGCTGGCATTACAATCCCCATGCTGATCCTGATCATAGGAGGGAATATTTACCTGGACTACACAAACAGCGGGGTCATTCATTTTAAAGAAGTTATAAAGTTCGTTCTTGCCAGAAACATACTCATGCCCCTGCTAACCCTGGGAATAATACTGATGATCAAAACCGACTACAATACGTCATTTATCCTCTTTATCCAAAGCGCGGTGCCTCCGCTGACTGCAATACCTGTTTTCGCGCGGAAAAGCGGAGCGGATACCGGCATAGTCAACCAGTACCTTGTTTTCAGTATCCTGTTCTCGGTAATATCACTGCCCGTAGCGCTGGTGCTTTTCGATATGGTATTTCACCATTAGTCAAAAGACCTTTTTAAAAACTTATTAAGCTTTACTGACTCTCCGAGCACAAAAATATTATCTCCCTTTTTGAACTTGGCGTCGGGGAGAGGGGCTACCGTTATTTTTTCACTTCCATTTACGCTGTCTATACTCTTTATGCCGATAACGTTAATGCCGAAATTAGCCCTGATATTCAACTCGACCAGTGACTTGCCCATAAAAGCCGACGGTACCGGAACTTCAACTATCGCAGTCTCCGGGGTCAGTAAGATATGGTCTACAAGATTGGGGACCGTAAGCTGCCTCACAATCTTTTCCGCTGAATACTTTTCAGGGAAAACAGTCACATCAGCCCCTATAAGCTTTATAGCCTCGGCCTTTTCTTCATTATCCACCTGCACTATGACCCTTTTAACGTCCGTATGATGTTTGAACTTGTACGTAAGCAGTGTCGCGACATCAAAGGACCTTCTCAGGCCTATTATCACTGTATCAACGCTAAGAACGCCGGTATGCTCCAGTACCTCCCAGTCCTTAAGGTCCGCACAAACAGCCCTCCTGACATGGGCGGAAATTTTCTGTACCAGGCTTTCCTCCTTGTCTATCGCAATAACATCAGCACCGCTTTCGGCCAGATATACGGCTGACTGGTACCCGAACTTGCTTAATCCCAGTACAGCGAAAGATTCTTTTACCTGTTTCATAATTTACACTCCTGAAATCAAGCTATATTTATATACCCTTCGGGATATGAATAGCGGGTATTTTGCCTTCTTGTAAAAGAATAAACCAGCACAAGAGGCCCCACCCTGCCCACGAACATACACGTCATCAATACTCCAAGTCCGTAACTGGAAAGTTTTGTGGTAACCCCCGTAGACAAGCCGACGGTACAAAGGGCACTTATAATTTCAAAAAGGTATTCAAGGAAAAGCCCCCTTGTCTGGTTATGCGGCAATTCCCCGAACTCGGTAATCTGGAGAATAATAACGGATATAAGGGTCATGGATACATACAGGACCAATATGCTGAATGCCTTGCTTATATTAATATCGGAAATTGTT
>JAFGOL010000079.1 GCA_016926495.1 Oligoflexia bacterium | reverse complement strand
CCGCCCTTCCGCTTACCTGCATGATCTGCTGGAATGTCCTCTCTGACGCGCGAAAATCCGGCAATTGCAGCGAGTGATCGGCGTTGATAATTCCGACCAGGGTAACGCCGGGAAAGTCATGGCCCTTGCCAAGTATCTGCGTACCCACTATTATATCCACTTCCTTCCTGTTAATAAGATCAAGGCATTGTGCCAGTTCGTTCCTGCCTTTTACGGAGTCGCTGTCCATCCTGAGCAGCCTCGCGCCGGTAAAAAGCGACTGAATATCATCATAAACCCTTTCCGTACCAAGGCCCGCGGAATAAAGATTGTCGCTGTGGCAGACATTACAGTAATCCGGCAGCTTGCGCTGGTGACCGCAGTAATGGCATAGCAGAAGGCCCTGTTCCCTGTGCTCCGTAAGGGTGATTGAGCAGCGGGGACATTTAAAGTTATAACCGCAGTCCCTGCATATCACCGTGCTGGCGTATCCCCTGCGGTTTATGTATATAATAACCTGTTCGGACTTTTTCAGTTTATCGTCTATCCTTGACGCAAGCTCTTCCGAAACGTTCCTGCCCGCGAGGCTTGTTTTTTTCATGTCCACAATTACCGACGAAGGAAGGCAAAGCCCGAGCACCCTCTTGCTTATGCTGGCGTAGTCATACTTATGCCTGGTGCAATTATAATACGTTTCAGTACTCGGCGTTGCCGAAGAAAGTATAACCCGGGCTGAAAAAATCTTTCCCAGCACAAGCGCAAGATCGCGGGCATTGTACCTCAACCTGTCATCCTGCTTGAAGGACTGATCGTGCTCCTCGTCTACAATTATCAGCCCAAGATTTTTCAGCGGAGAAAATATCGCCGACCTTGCACCTATCACAAGCCTGCTTTTGCCGGAGGCAAGGTTCATCCAGTTCGTGTATCTTTGCCCTGGGGTTATACCGCTGTGCAGTATTGAAACCTCACCCCTGAAATGCGCGGATATTCTTTTGACAAGCTGCGGGGTAAGCGAAATCTCCGGGACAATTACTATTACGTCCTTTCCTTCGCGTATTGTTTCCTTGATAACTTCTATATATACCTCGGTCTTACCGCTGCCCGTAACCCCGTGAAGCAGGTTCCTGCCCCTGAATTTTTCCCGGTTTTCAGGGTCGGTAAGCCTTGAAAAGGCCGATTTTTGTTCGTCGGTAAAATCGAAAAGCGGCCCCTGAATTTCAATATCCGTTACAACGGTTTCGGTTATTTTTCGAGGTTTTTTAGATTTATACGACGGCGTTATATGGGAAAGCGTTTCTCCCAGCGGGTAATGGTAATAATCCGATACCCACTTGTAAAAAACCAGATTTTCCGGATGGAAATACACCCTCTCGTCGGCAACCCGTGTAATTGTTTTAGTCTTAAAAGCTTCCGGCTTTTCATCCAGTTTTTCAATAACGTAACCGTAACAGGCGGAATTGCCCAGGGGTATTTCAACCTTGCAGCCAACAGGCAAAAGCCTGTCAAAATCGTACGCAAGGGCCTCTGAAAAAGGACGTGAGGGAGCTACATTATAATAATACATATCCTATCTGTAAGCTTTCAGATATTCAAGCAGCCTTGTTTTGTCTTTATCGAGCTCGTCGGCGTTTATGGTCCTGGGGAACTTTTTCCTGTACGCCGCTACATCGAAAAGCTGATCATTAAGGTCCTTTTTGGTCTCGAAATCCCTTATCCCGTATGAGAGTGACCTCTCACCCCTGTAGTAAACCTCTATCGAGGCCGCGTACGGCACTTCGTTAATGTCCGTTTTATATGATTTAAAAAGGATCTCTGTCTCGGTTTCCGAACCGTCTTTTTTGCTTTTTCCGTAAATCCTGACCGGGGAAAAATCCTTTTTATCAAGCCAGATTTGAGGAGCCTCGTTTTTAATCTCCTTTAAAAACCTGTCTCCCAGTTCTCCGGGTTTTTCACTTTTCGCGCCGGAAAGGGCGCTGCGGTACATGCTTTTTGTGATACCTATTACATATATGGGGGTTGTGTCATTCCTTAAAATAAAAGAACCCTCAGGGTCCTTGTAGTTTTTGTCCGGCCTTCCGAGATGATCGGATTCCACCGGGTATTCTATCCTGAAGGATTTAAGAAAAGAGGGAAAATTTCCGTGGGAAAATACCGTACTGTAAAAAAAATTATTTTCAAAGCCGTTACACAGATCATCAGCGGTTATTGTTGAGCTTGCGGTTATGGCGGTGCACTCCTTTCCCTGCCTTATAAACAGTATGGCGTCACTGTCCTTTTCCACGTAAACCCTGAACCTGTCGCCCGCCTTGTACCATATGGTCTCCGTAAAGGTAAAATCATTGTTTCCCTCTATAACCTGCTGCTTCAATTTGATGGACCCGACGCCCAGACGGGTTTCCTGAAACTTGCCGAGTACATAGGAGGGGGGCAGGATCACCCCGTAACCGCTATTGATAAGCAAAATTAAAAGGACTGAAAGCAAGTCTATTCAACCTCGTTTTTGTTACCTGCCGCCATTTTGGATGAGGCAATAATGTTTTTGGTTTTCATCTCTCTTTCAAGCTCTTCCTGGCAGGAAACACATAAACGGGATGTCGGGTACGCTTCAAGGCGCTTTTGAGTAATTTCAACCCCGCATTCCTCGCATAAACCGTATTCACCGGCATCCAGCTTGGCCAGGGCTTCCATAACTTCCCTGTACTTTTCCATCTTAATATTTTTTACGGTCATCTCGTTACTTACATCCGTGTCGTGCGTGGCAAGATCATTAGCGTCCGCGAAGGAATTATTTTCGTGGGATTTAACAGGTAACACGGTCCCGAGATCCTTTTCCAGGGATGCTTTAAGGTCAACCAGGATCTCCTTGAACTTTTTGAGGTTCGTTTTCTTTTCGGCCATAGTCACACTCCTGCTTTACGGTTTTTAAATTCATGTAATATTATAATAAAAGCCGGAGTTATTTTGAATCTAAATCGGTATTTGTCAAACGTAATTTGCAAAGTATTTGGCCGGGCAGTTCAAAACCTCTGGAAATAGCAGGCTTTTTTTGCTATTTTAAGTGATTGGCGGCTGTGTGCCCGGATCATCAATAATGAACAAAGGAGAGACGTTTCTACTGTTATGAGCAGCATTCAACACAAGTACGACCTGCATCCGAACATCAACGCTAAAATAGCACAGGCTCGGATGGACGAAAAAAGAAGGTTGCTTGAGCTTACCAAAAGCATCTGCGACATATCTCTGAACAAGTTCAAACGTATTATCAACGCGGGATGGGAAGGCGGTATAATCTACTTTTCAAATAACGAAAGGTTCAAGGAATTTAAAATCGGCAAGGCCGGGGGAATGGGGGTGGTAATACCGGAGCTTTCGGACGCCCTTTACAAGTTCGGGGGAGACCGCGATTTTCAGTTCAACATCGTGAACATCTCGCCGTTTATTCCCCTTGCTTCTGGCGCTAAAAATCTTGACCAGCTTGTAAAAGACAGGTTTTTACAATACAGGGAAACCTTTTTCAGCATTTATGACAACGAACGTTATACCGTTGAGGTTTATTCCGGAAAGACCACCTTCGGAGAACAATTCCTGCTTGTCAGCGACGCCTGGAATGATCTTTTCGGAAAAAACGCCGACCCTTACGGACTGACTCCCGCGGCGGTCAGGATAAACAAGGCCAAATTCTATCCTATAAATATACACAATGTCACATGGGCGCTCAGTCCGGTGGAAGAGCGGGCGTTCGTGATCTTTTCCCAGATAGTCGCCAAAATTTACAGTTCAATCAACGCGGACGTAGCCATACTGAACGATTACCATTGCGGGCTCGCCGGTTTTTACTGTAATGAACTGCTGCCGGTCGGGATAGGCCATAACTTCGGATACCAGGGTCTGATGGGCCTTATCACAAAAGACGGGTATATAAGAAAAACCGCGGTTGAGCATTTGGCTATAAGGCTGAACCTTCCGGTTACAACCATTGAAAATTATTTTATAGCGTACAAAACCCATGAATACTGGGGCGTGGGCAACATGCTGCAGGCTACCCTGAAGCTGAACAGGGAAAGGACAGGCATAAGCTGCACAACGGTAAGCCCGGGATACGCCGGGGAAATCAGGCAAAGCAGGCTCGACCTTATGAACAGGATACAGGATCATAGCGATGAAGATGTTTTCTCCGCCGGATATTTTTCAGTCAACAGCATAAGAAAAAGAATGAACAGGCTTTTTTCAACCATCGGAATGAAGTTCGGCAGGGAGGAAGCAAAAAGGTTCCCGCTGTATGTTTCAAACAACGACCTTGAGGAACTTCAGAAATACGCGAACGTTGTGGGCATACTGAACGGGCTTTCGGTAAGCAAACACGCCAGGGACCTGTATATCCTGAAACAGATGGTTTACGCGCCTGAATCAGTTGAGTGGAGAAATCCCGGGGAAACAATCCCTTACATAAAAAGGGAAATTCAGCCGCAGTTTCCCAAGGGGATCAATTTCAGCCACAAAACGCCCATCGAGGAGTTTACGGTAATAAAAAAACACCTGCGCAGGATAACCCTCATGGAGGTATTCCCCGACAGCCCCGAACTGTGGGATGACAATGAAAGGTTTATACATATGAGCGTAGGGAGAATGACCGACCAGAAAAATCTTGAACTTGTTATCAGCGAAGCCCACCATATAGTAAAGGAACGAAATGAACTTCTTATTGTAATAGGCAGCCCACTTCCGGGCGACAGGTTTTACGAAAAGCTCGAAAAGCAAACAACGAAGCTGGCGCGCAATCTTGACGGATTCGCGTTTTTCGCGCTCAACAGCCCCCTTGTAAGAATATACATGGGGGGTTCCGACCTTTTGCACGTTACATCCAGGTACGAACCCTGCGGCCTTACGGACGCCGAGGCCCTGTGGATGGGTACGCTGGTAGTAACCCATAACGTCGGCGGACTTAAAAAAGGAAGGGAAGCAAGCTTCAGTTACGAATGGCATGACACGACAGACCTTGAAGGTGAAAGGCTCACGTACAGGAAAACGTACAGT
>JAFGOL010000078.1 GCA_016926495.1 Oligoflexia bacterium | reverse complement strand
CAGAGTATACAAAACTTAGACAAATTAAACTAATTATTTTAACGTGTTATGCTAAATCTGACCGCCATTTTAGGAAACTTGCGCTAGAAATCTCAACTTAGGCAACGGGTTTTAAAATATTTTTGCAACTGGCTCTTATGGAATTCAATATTCATTTTGGAGAATAGTGATTAAAATGAAGAAATATTGCAGTTTAATTATTATTCTCCTCCTGGTAACTTTTACTTCAGCCAGAGCTGAAGAGCATGATTTTAATCGTGAGATTCTTTTGGGAGGTTTACGTTCGGATAAGGGTGTTGCTGATCTGGGATACCTTTATGCTCAGAGCGCAAAACTTTCGTTCGAAATACCGCGCGGGAGTTTTGCCGACTTGCCTCGCGGGCTTCCGCTTTATTTTAAGGATTATACAACCGCGTCCAGAGTGCTTGATGGGGCATTATGGGACTGGAAAAACCTGATCTTTGAAAAACCCGGAACTAAAAAAATTGCAATGGCTCCGGAAAAAATTACGGTTGAGCCTGACATAACTATTATAGGCGAAAGTTTTATAACAGGGCCGCTTTATATTGAAGAACATGACAGGGAGCAGTTTGTTAACAGGTACGGCTTTGCCCTGGG
This sequence comes from Oligoflexia bacterium, assembly GCA_016926495.1. GTDB lineage: Bacteria > Bdellovibrionota > JAFGOL01 > JAFGOL01 > JAFGOL01 > JAFGOL01. Next base: position 2,325 of record JAFGOL010000078.1, on the reverse strand, counting down.
CAGGGATATAAATGAATGCGCTGAAACATATATAAGGAATTTTTTTAAAAATAACCTGCGGTTTAAAATTCCGGACACTGATAATGCGATAAGAGTTACAGGTATGTTCCGCAAGCTTACGGCAATGATTGAAGTACCGGATGCTGTCGGTTTTAAGGCAATAGTTTCGAAAGATCTTTCAAAGCCTTACCAGTTTATGGATGAGCTTGAAAGAGGTGCCCTGGTCCTGGATGGCTACATTAAACTGAGATTTGCCGTTGTGGAATTCAGGCAGGAGGAATACAAACTGCTTGCGGGAACACGCCGGGGAATTATGCCCCTGGGTATAACCGCTATGCCGCGGTACGCTGCTACTTTGGTACAGTGCAGTTTCGATTGTTCATCCGGCGAAGGTACTGTAAGTGAAAATCCTTTAATGGAAAACGTATTGAATGATTTTTATTTGGAGAATGAATGTGTGTACCTTGAACGGTTTGACAATAAGGATATTTTTTATTTTGAAACGCCTTACGTTAAATTCGATCCCAGGTCGCCATGCAGCAACGGGGGGCGGACTGATTTGCACAGAGCCGCCATTGACTGCGACGTAAATCTGGCCAAGAGGGTTTTGGAATATCACAATGACAGGGATTTCATCATGAAAATCGACGACTCTGATATGGCCGCTGTGAATTATGCTGATGATAACTGCTGTAAAGAGGTCAAACAGGAAATAGAAAAAAGGCTCCAGGCCAATAATTTATAGACTTTTTTTTCATGTTGAAATAGTATTCCCTGTCATGAAAGTTGTTGTCATAGGTACGGGATACGTGGGGCTTGTTGCAGGTACCTGTTTTGCGGAAGCAGGCAATGACGTAACATGCGTAGACATAGATGAATCCAAGATAGCCAGGCTTAAAAACGGAGACCCCGTTATATATGAACCGGGCCTTGAAACCCTTATCAGGAAGAACATAAAGGCCAAAAGACTGGGTTTTACCACGCAGGTTAAAGACGCAGCAGGCAGGGCCGACGTGATTTTTCTTGCGGTGGGTACGCCCACAAACGATGACGGCGCCGCTAATCTTTCTTATCTTTATAAAGCCGCGGAAAGCGTTGCTCCGTTTATGAAATCAGGCAGCATAGTAGTTAATAAATGCACGGCCCCTGTCGGCACGGTATTCAGAATTAAGGAAATTCTGTCCTCTAAAGTCGGTGCGGGTGTTAATTTCGAGGTGGCGTCAAACCCGGAATTTCTTAAAGAGGGCGTTGCCGTTCAGGATTTTCTTTATCCTGACAGGGTCGTTATAGGGGTTGAAAGTACAGGGGCGGCGAAAGTCCTGTCGGAACTTTACAAACCGTTTGTACGCAGCGGAAACCCCATCCATGTCATGGACGTAAAATCAGCGGAGCTTGCCAAGTATGCCTGTAATTGCTTTCTGGCAGTGAAAATTTCCTTTATCAATGACATGGCTTTTTTGTGCGAAAAACTGGGTGCTGATATCAGTAATGTAAGAACTGCCATGTCCACGGACAGAAGAATAGGCAAATCGTTTCTGTATCCCGGCGTGGGATACGGCGGTTCCTGTTTCCCGAAGGACGTGAAAGCCCTTATTAAGACTTCTTCGGAAGCAGGTGTTGAACTCTCCGTGGTAAGGAGCGCCGAAAAAATAAATATAGAACAGAGAAAAAGGTTTGTTGAAAAGATAGTGGCGTATTTTGACGGAGATGTAAAAGGCAGGGTTTTTGCCGTATGGGGACTTTCCTTTAAGCCGCAGACAGATGATATGCGCGAAGCGCCGTCGATTACCATAATAGAGGAACTGGCCCGAAGAGGGGCTGTGATCAGGGCTACTGATCCGGTTGCAATTGAGAATGCCGGGAAAACCATAAGGGCTGATGTTGAATATATTGAAGATTACATGCAGGTGCTTGAAGGTGCCGACGCGTTGATATTACTGACCGAATGGAGCGAATACAGGAACTGCGAACCCGCGTTGCTGAACAATAACTTTAAGGGCAGGGTTGTTTTTGACGGCAGAAATATCTGGGAACCTGCCGATATAGTTAATGCCGGTTATGATTATATCGGCGTAGGCAGAAACGTATGACGAAAAAAATACTTGTAGCGGGCGGAGCGGGCTTTATAGGGTCCAATCTTTGTGAAAAGCTTTTGTCGGTACGGGGCAATGTGGTTGTATGCGCGGATAATCTTATTACAGGTAATATCGAAAATCTTGCCGGTATTATATCTTCGCAGAGTTTTCATTTTGTCGAAGCGGATATTTGCACCGGGGATTTTGAAAAAAAGCTTCCTTTTACGGATTTTGACGAGATATACAATAT
>JAFGOL010000077.1 GCA_016926495.1 Oligoflexia bacterium | reverse complement strand
TTGAATATTATGTTTATCCCACGATTTCGCTTAAGCCTTCTGTTGAGATCAAACACGTTTTTTCCGAACTGATATACGGGGTACAGTTCGGCCTCAGCCTGAAAATGTGAAAAATTATGGCAGTAAACGGTAATAAAAGGGAACAGCGAGCCGAAGACATAATAGTCCTGCGCGGACTTGAGGCCGTATGGCAGAATCCCGCGCGTTTTATAGGTGATCTTTCCACCAGGGGACTGCATCATCTTGTGGACGAGTTGCTTGCTAACAGCGTTGACGAAGCCATGAGCGGGCATTGTTCCCGTATCGAAGTGATTTTACACGGCAACAATACCATAACTGTGAACGATAACGGCAGGGGTATTCCCACCGAGATGCACCCGACGGAAAAAAAATCCGCTCTTGAGGTTGTTCTTACAACCCTGGACGCCGGCGGTAAGATGATCAAGGCCGCCTATGAGTATTCCGGAGGATTGCACGGTGTGGGCCTTTCGGTTGTAAATGCCCTGAGCGAAAACCTCGTCGTGGAAGTTAAAAGAAACGGCAAAATACACTGGCAGCAATACGAAAAAGGAAAACCTGTTAACAAGTTGAGGGTAATGGGAAATACAAACAGGACCGGAACATCCGTTACCTTTAAGCCTGATGAAAAATTTTTCGGGTATACAAGGTTTAAGGCCGCCATAATAACCATGAAGCTGAAAGAGCTGGCGCATCTCAACAAGGGCATTATTTTTTCCTTCAGGGAAGAGGAGTCCGAAGAGGAAATTTATTGCTACCCGGACGGGATTAAGACCCTGGTCGAAGAATATAACCAGGGAAGAAGCGCCATTCCCGCGGGCGCGGTAAATTTTACCGGAGATATCGAGCATGAATCCAACAACGAAAGAATGATAATAGACGTGGCGTTTCAGTACAGTGACTCCCAGTCCGAAAAGGTGAGGGCTTTCGCGAACTCCATACATAATCCCGAAGGCGGCACGCATGAAGCCGGATTCAGAAGCGGCATGGCAAAAGCCATAAATGATTTTATAGAATTCAGGCTGAAACAACAGCGTATAGATGGTAATTACATAAGGGAAGGCCTTGCCGCCGTAATTTCCATAAAGGTGAGAAAGCCCGAGTTTGAGAGCCAGACAAAGACCAAGCTCACCAACAGCTGGATCAGGAATGCGGTGCATAAATTCACAAGCGAGATGTTATACGGATATCTTGAAAACAATACGGCCATAGGCAAGTCCTTGTACGAAAGGGCGTCCGTGGCGCAAAAGGCCTCGGAAGCGGCTAAACGTGCAAGGTCGCTGGTAAGGCGAAAGGGACTTATTGACAAGATCACGTCCCTGCCCGGCAAGATTGCGGACTGCGAAAACAGGGATCCCGAAAAATCGGAGCTTTTTATAGTGGAAGGAGATTCCGCCGGAGGGTCCGCCAAGCAGGGCAGGAACAGGAAAAGCCAGGCCATACTTCCCCTGAAAGGCAAGATCCTTAACGTGGAAAAAAAGAATATCGCCGAGGTATTGAAAAACGAGGAAATAAAATCCGTAATACAGGTACTTGGCTGCGGCATAGCGGAAACTTTTGATATTTCAAAGCTCAGGTATAACAGGATTATCATCATGACCGACGCTGACAGCGACGGTTCCCATATACGTACCCTGCTTCTTACTTTCTTCTTCAGGCTCATGCCTGAGCTTGTGCTGAAGGGTCATGTTCATATCGCGCAGCCGCCGTTATACAGGATAAAGCACGGCAAGTCGTACAAGTACCTCAAAAACGACGCAGAACTAAACAAGTACCTGTTCAGTATTATTGAAAAAACATGTACCGTTACTAATTCAGGCGGGGGCAGGTTTGAAAAACCCGATATGCCTTCGCTGGTAAAGGACCTTTTCAATTATTTGTCACTGTATAGATTCACGGGAAGGAACAGGGAGAGGCTGGTGGTGGATTACATTGCCAGGTGCACTTCGCTCAGGAGTGACAGCCTATGGATCAAGGAAGGCAATAACCTTGTGGAGAGGGAGTTGAACTCATACGCCGGGCTTATTCCCGCCCTCTACCCGTTCATAAGTCCCGTTACCGTCGATGTAGTAAAAAACAGGGAGCTTGATTCAATAGACTTTGTTTTCAACACCGAAAAGGACGGGCGCAGAATATCCACCCTGTTTGACGTTAACTTCATGAGTTCGCCGGAGTTTATCGAGATAGAAAAGCTGGGTTACAGGCTGAAAAAGCTGGCCAACCCTCCGTATTATATTGAAATCACGGACAAGGGGGCGGCCTTAACGTCAACGGACATATTTTCTCTTTTTAATGACCTGATGAATATCGCCAGGGACAGGATTGAAATCCAGCGTTACAAGGGGCTTGGAGAGATGAACCCCGAGCAGTTGTGGGAAACCACCATGGATCCCAAAACAAGGAATGTCCTGAAAGTGGATATTGACGACGATGATGCCGCCGATAATCTTACTTCAATGCTCATGGGGGACGCCGTATCGTCCAGACGGCATTTTATAGACGTAAACGCTCTTAACGTCAGGAACCTGGATGTTTGAGGTTTGGTATGCAGATAGATCTTTTTGAGGGCAATAACAGGGAAAAATCAATTTCATATCTTGATGAAATCAGCGAATCCTTTCTGGATTATGCCATGAGTGTAATAACCAGCAGGGCGCTCCCTGATATCAGGGACGGTCTCAAGCCCGTGCAGAGGCGAATTCTTTTTGCAATGAAGAACGAGGGCCTTATATCCAGCAAAAATTTTTCAAAGTGCGCGGGTATTGTTGGAGAGGTCCTTAAAAAGTACCATCCCCACGGGGATGTGGCGGTTTACGAGACCCTTGTAAGAATGGCCCAGCCCTGGGTAATGAGGTACCGGCTTGTCGAGGGACAGGGAAACTTCGGATCAATAGACGGGGATTCAGCGGCCGCGTACAGGTATACCGAGGCAAGGCTTGATAAGCTGTCCGATTTCCTGATGATTGATATTGAAAAGGAAACAGTGGATAAAACCGATAATTACAACAATACCGCTAAGGAACCTGTCGTGCTTCCTGCAAGATTTCCCAACCTCCTGGTAAACGGGGCGTCGGGAATAGCGGTGGGAATGGCAACCAACATTCCGCCCCACAACATTGTCGAGGTGCTGGACGCGCTGATTGCGATGCTGAAAAAACCTTCGATGGGAATAGATAAAATAATGGAACATATAAAGGGCCCGGATTTTCCCACGGGCGCTTCAATAATAGGCAATAGCGGCATAATCGAGGCGTACGGTACGGGCAGGGGGGTTATAAGGCTGCGCGCGAAGCTTGACGTGGAAACAGTTAAAGACAAAAAGAGAATTGTAATATCCGAAATACCTTACGGCGTGCTTAAGACCAGGATAACGGGCAAGATCGCGGAGCTTGTTAAAAACAGGAAGATTGAAGGCATTACGGATTTGAGGGATGAATCCGACAAGGACGGGGTAAGAATAGTTGTTGAATTGAGGAAGGAGGCCCCGGTCGATTTTATTATAGAGAAGTTGTATAAAAATACGCCCATGGATTCCAATTTCGCCGTGAACATGGTGGCCCTTGTTGACGGCAAGCCCCAGCAGGTAAATATCAGGCAGATACTTGATATATTTATCGCTCATCGCAAGGAAGTGGTAAGAAGACGCACGGCGTTTGAACTTAGAAAGGCAAGGGAACGCCAGCATGTACTTGAGGGTTTTAAAAAAGTTCTTGATCACAAGCTTGAATATCTAAGGGAAATACTGCCTGCTTCAAAGGACAAGGGCGATTTAAAGTCGGTTATTGAAAAAAAATACCAGCTTACTCCGGTACAGAGCGAGGCTGTTGTTGTGCTTCCCAATTTCCGTTTTTCCGGCCTTGAGGTTGACAAAATACTTGAAGAGCACAGTGAATTATCAAAACAGGTACAGGAGCTTATAGATATTCTGAACAGCGAAGATGCCGTAAAGGCCATATTGATCTCGGAATTTAAGGAAGTAAAAAGCAAATTCCCTGAAGGCAGAAAAACTGAAATTATCTCCGGTTTTGAGGACAGGAAGCTTCAGGACCTTATTCCGTCGCAGGAAGTGCTGGTATCGGTTACAGGCGGCGGCTTTATCAAAAGGTACAGTTTTGCGTCAGAGCAGAACGACAGGGAGAGCAATGTTATTTTCACGGGTGACGATGTTGTAAAGCATGTTTCAAAGGCGGACATGGCCGAGAGAATTTTAATAATTTCAGGCGACGCCAAGGCTTACCCGCTGAAAGTTTTCTCCATACCTGAAATGAGAAGGTACGGAAAGGGCGTGGATGTCGCGGAGCTTCTTAACTCAAGGGAACCGGTCCCGGTTGCGGGCATTGTTGACGAGAAAAAGGACGATAACACCGAACTCCTTCTTGTTACGGCAAAGGGTTTTGCAAAACGCGTTAACCTTTCGGAACTCAAGGGCGCGAAGTCAAACGGCGTTTCTATATTCAAATTAAGAAAGGACGATAACCTTGTGTTTTCGGAAGAGCTCCAGCCGGGCGGCAGGATCGTTGTTCTTCAGCAGAAAAGCGGAATTATTTGTATCGACCCGGCTGCGGTCGAGAACAGCCCCAGGGGCAAGGCTCCTGTAAGTATTTCTGAGCCTGTTGTTAGCATGGATATTATGTCGGCGTCTGAAAATACATTAAT
>JAFGOL010000011.1 GCA_016926495.1 Oligoflexia bacterium | reverse complement strand
TAGGCATTACAGAAGAAAACGCCACGCAGATAAGGGCGTGGATAAATAAGGAGCTTACAAAGTAGGGGTTTATGAAGAAATTATTTTTATTACTGTTTTTTGTTTTAGCGTCCTGCGGATCGGGCGGTAATTCCAGTGTCCTGATCAGTTGGACAGCCAACAAGGAAAGCGCTGTAAACAAAAGCGGGGGCGGTTACATGGTTTATTACAGCCAGACGCAGGGTTTTGGCGTTAATGACGCGGGCGTTCAGGCCGTTGACGTTCCGTATGTCACCGGCAGCACGTCTCCTGTTTCCGCTTCAATTGACGTTGAAAGCGGGAAAACCTGGTATGTCAGGGTCGCTGCTTACGCGACTTACGGTGCAGGCAAGGTTTACAGTACAGCTTCGGAAGAAGCGAGTATTCAACCATAAAACATTCCGGAGGTTACATTGCTGTTCTTTTTTATAATGTTGTTTTCAGGCGCTTCTTTTGCCGCAGGTATTTCAGCGCCGGATTATTCCAAAACCGAAATCCTTGTAAAATTCAGGGAGAATACCGCTAAAGATGTGCAGGCAGCCTCGATAAGGGCCGCGGGCGATAAAATGATTACGTCCGTGGGTCGCTCGGGTTACAAACTGGTCAGGCTTGGCAGTTCAAAAAGCGTAATGGCCGCCGTTGATGAGTACGCGAAAAATCCTGATGTTGAAGCCGTGCAGCCTGACTATATATACAGGATTTCCGCAAGAGAACCTAACGATGCTTCTTACTCGTCCTTGTGGGGGCTTCATGGTGCTTACGGGATGGACATGGAAAGTGCCTGGGATTACAGCACGGATTGCAGCTCCGTAATAGTAGCCGTACTGGATACCGGGGTAAATTACAATCAGGAAGATCTTTCGGCGAACATGTGGACCGGGGCGGCTAATCATGGTGAAGATTTTGTAGACGGTGAGGACGGAGACCCCATGGATCTTCACGGCCACGGAACCCACGTTGCCGGTATTATAGGGGCTAAAGGCAATAATAATACAGGAGTTACGGGCGTTTGCTGGAAAGCGAGCATAATGGCCGTAAGAGTACTTGACGCTACAGGCGCCGGAAATACGTCAGGTATTATTCTAGGTATTGACTATGCGGTTTCACACGGAGCAAAGGTAATTAACATGAGCCTGGGCGGTACGTCTGCCAACCCCGCGTACAGGGAAGCAATATCTGATGCGGCTGCCGACGGAGTGCTTTTTGTGGTTGCGGCCGGTAACGAAGGCGAAAATGTTGAAGTTACGCCTACGTATCCGTGCGCGTTTGATCTTGACAATATATTGTGTGTCGCAGCTATTGAACAGGACGGAGATTTAGCGTCTTTTTCAAACTACGGAACAACCAGTGTTGATGTGGCTGCACCCGGAGTTGACATCTATAGTACTTATTACGCCGAGGAAACTGACATCTACACGTTTGAGGGTTCAGGGCATAACTGGTCTCCCACCGGGAATTGGAGCGATAGCAATACTGTACTAGGCTACGATGCCATGACTAATCCCGATAATTATGACGGTTCCAGTATTAATTATGACAATTCGAAAGATGGCACTATATCCAGAAATATCGGTTCGGCAGCCAGTTACGAATCAGTCGTACTTTCATATTATCTGGGATACGATATTCCTGATGATGACGATTTGTTGGGCGTTTATCATGATAATTCAGGAGATCCGTTTTCTGAAGACGCTATAGCGGAATATTACGGTGGCAGTACGGGCAGTTATTACTACCTGTTTGAAGATCGCCTGCCGGATTGCGCAAATCAGGCAGCCTGTTATGTCGGGTTTAGATTTACATCTGACATTAGTACCAATGGAAAAGGAGTCGCGATTCTAGATTTAAAAGTTAAAGGTCATGATACGGACTGTGTCGATGAGTGTTGGAACGAATACGAAACCATGGACGGAACATCCATGGCGGCTCCCTACGCGGCGGGTCTTGCCGCAATGATTTTCGCCAAAGAGCCGCTGTATAACTACAGTGACGTAATTAATGCAATAAAATACGGCGGGGAAAGGCTTTCGGGATTAAGCCTTGCCACCAGTTCAGGCAGGGCTGTAAACGGCTGGGGATCATACAGGTATATAGCGCGGCCGTCGGGAGTGAGTTTGACTGCACTGGCGGATAATGTTGAATAGGCGGGGTGCTTGAGTGAATACAAAGGTTTTTTCGGTTTTGTTATTTTGCTTTTTAACCGGTTATTCATGTTCGTCAGCCGGTGAGACGGAGACTGTAAAGACTGAAGACGGTGTTAATACTGAAAACAAAAAAATTACAACTGCGCCGCCCCGGGCGCGAAAGGTACCCGAAAAGCGGCAGTACACCAGGGGTGAATACATTGCCGTTCTGAAAAACGGGGAAAATCCGGATGCGGCTAAAAAGTGTCTGCAACCTTACGGCCTTACGGAATTCAAAAGGCTGTCAAAAAGAATATATCAGGCCAATCTCGGTTCCGGCCCGGGACCGGAAAAGCTCACCGCTATTGCGGAACAATGCGAATATATAATAAGCCTTGAACCAAATTACAAGGTTGAGCTTGTTAAACCGGTAAAGACCGGTTCGGATGTTATTAAGGTAAAATGATTGATAAGACTATTTTTCGATAATTACGAAGTAGTATACGTTTTGCTGATTTTTCTTCTTATCAGCCTCTCGTCAAAGGAAATAGGCGTTTTTTTTAAAAAGATAAAACTCCCGTTGATTACGGGATTTATATTCGCCGGTGTTATTACGGGACCTTATATCCTGAATATCATTACGGCCGACGCGGTAAAAAATCTTTACTTTATAGACTGGCTTTCTCTCGCATTTATAGCTTTTGCAGCGGGCAGCGAGCTTCATCTTAAAGAGTTGCGGGCAAGGTTCAGGAGCATAAAATTTATAACCATAGGTCAGGTCGCGAGTGCTTTTATTTTAAGCTTTGTGGGAGTATTGCTGTTATCGCATCATATTCCGTTTTTAAAGGATTCCGGAACAAATGTTAAAATTTCCGCTTCGTTGCTCGCCGCGGCGATACTTGTGGCAAGGTCTCCCTCGTCGGCAATTGCCGTGATCAAGGAACTGAGGGCAAGGGGGCCTTTCACCCAGACCACGCTCAGCGTTACCGTTATAATGGATATTGTTGTTATTATAATTTTTTCAATCAACAGTTCTGTCGCCGATTTCCTGATCTCGGGCCTGTCACTGGATTTTAAGATATTCCTGGAAATATTTTTCAGCATATTTATATCGTTACTGTCGGGAATTGTTTTGTCGGTTTTGCTGAGATCGATAATGTGGTTTCCGGTTGCAAGGTGGCTAAGGTCGGTTTTACTGCTCCTGTCCGGATACCTCGTTTTTTGGGGCTCCTCGGTTATAAAGCACAATCCGTTACCGGCTTTTGATATTTTTGTAGAGCCGCTTCTTGTTTGTATGATAGGTAGTTTTCTGCTAATAAATTTCAGCAGCTACAGAAGGGATTTTCTGGACATAATGCACAGGACCGGTCCTGGCATATACATAGTGTTTTTTACCCTTACAGGCGCGTCCATTGAACTGGATATACTTAATGAGTTATGGCTGATCAGTATCATTCTTGTATCGGTAAGAATTGTGGCGATATTTGTGGGTTCCTTTGCGGGCGGTATCAAGGCCGGGGATCCCATGGATTTTAATAAGTACAGCTGGATGGCATATGTAACGCAGGCCGGAGTCGGCCTGGGATTGGCAAAGGAAGTAGCCGTTGAATTTCCGGGGTGGGGAAGTTCTTTTGCTACTTTAATGATATCCGTTATAGTCATAAACCAGATAATAGGGCCTGTTTTGCATAAATGGGTGTTGAACATCATAGGCGAGGCCCATACCAGGGCCAAAGCGCATGATAATATTACGGGGAAAAATACGGTTATTTTCGGACGGGACGGACGCTCTCTCGCGCTGGCAAGGCAACTCAGATCTCATGGCTGGCAGGTAAGGATCGTAACCGACGAAAAAAGTGATTTACGAAAACTTATGGATCCGGAGTTTGAAATAATCCAGTTAAAGACGATATCCGTCAGTATATTTAAAAAACTGGGTGTTGATGAAGCTGATGTTATTGTAACAATGATGTCTGACGAGCAGAATTACAGTATCTGTGAATTGGTTTATGAACATTTCGGCAAGGCCAAACTTGTGGTCCTGCTTGAGGACAGGGTTAATTACGAGCATTTTAACGAGTTCGGGGCGTCTATTGTGTGCCCCTCTACCGCAATGATAAGCCTGCTTGACCATTTTGTAAGATCGCCGTCCGCCACTTCGCTTCTTTTGGGCATGGAACATAATCAGGAAGTAATGGAATTTGAATTCGGTAACGCCAGCCTTGAAAAAGTCAATTTAAAGGAAATGAATCTCCCTGTAGATGTGCATATACTTTCCGTCGAAAGGCAGAAGCATAAAATAAATATAAGCGGTAATTTCAGGTTCAGGGTCGGTGATATCGTGACAGTTATAGGTTCGCCGGGCAGCCTTGACGAGGTAATGGTAAGGTTCTTTACCTAAACAGGCGGCTTATCAATGAGCTCTCTTGCGGACGATGCCGCGTTTTCGGGAGTATTGTCGCAAACCCAGAGGCCGAGGTGTTCGAATCCGCCGGTTTTCTGGGTAGAGGGCATGAATTCAATATATATTCCGGCTCCGGGACCGTTATGGAACAGTGCGTTGTATGAAAAATTTCTGTTCATACCGGTCATTACGTTCATAAGGATCGATGAGGCATGGTGCATTCCGTCCGCTAATGCTTCGATTTCGTCAAAATCAAGCTCGTATAAAAATTGCTTGCTTGTGTTTTTCAGCACAAGCATCATGTGAAACGGCCTGAGCATGAAGTATGGCACTACCAGCAGCGCGGAACCGTAATCCCTGATAACCAGTCCGGGATCGGTTTCCAGCATCAGGTATTCGGTGAACGTTCGTCCATGGAGTTGCAGGAAGTTCCAGTCATTCATGATGGCTTTGGGAATAGTATTGCTGAAAAGTATTTGCTGATGTCCGTGAGATATCGAGCTTCCGGCTTCACTTCCCACGTTTTTCATAACGGATATGAATCCGTAAGTGTTTTTCCCGAAACTCCATTCGTCGGTGGAGGGCATGAATTTTTTTGACTCCAGAAGCAGTTTTTTTTCAAGGGCGGCGAGCCGCAGCAACACAATTAACCTGTCGTTAAGGATCATATTGTGCCAGTCCCTGTCATGAATTGAAGATGTCCACTGTACGAAATGTAATCCTGTCAGGGGTCTGGATGAAATATCGGTGCCCGGAATGACAGCTTCGGTTATTTTTTTATGATCAAAAGGATAAAGCGCCGGGAACAAATTCTTGTTTATGAAAGTACATCCTTCGCTTAGCCCGGTTACGTCGAGTATGGAAGTGGTGTTTCCGTCGCAGATAGGGCAATCACCGGTGTTTTGGGGCCGTTTTGAACGCATGGGGGCGGAAATCGCCCTTATATTGTTCCTGGGATCCATCTGACTTATCTTTTCCGGCTTGTTGGCGGATACGGCATTATCATTGATAAACGCCGAGAATATATCGTCTATCGGCATGTTTTCTATGCTTTTTTCAATCCCTGATTCGTTTTTCATTTATCACCGCTTATCGTCGTAATATTTATTATCATGCAACAAAAAAAAATTTTTTTCTAGAAAAATATTGAATTTTATTATAATAATACTGGTACTTATGTTTGTTGTGTGCGGAGAAATATTACTTGATATTTATGGCGAATATAAAAAAATCGGAGGTGCTCCTTTTAATTTTGCGTATCATATCAACGCGTTTGGGAAGCCCGTTGTTTTTATAAGCAGGATCGGAAAAGATCCCGACGCGCGCGTGATACTGGATTTCCTCGCTCTTCGTAACTTCAATTCTGAAAATATACAAATCGATGATAAAAAAGCTACCGGGAATGTAATAGTCAGCCTTAAGGACGGGATTCCCGATTACACCATTACAAGGGATGTAGCGTACGACTATATAGAGTATGATAAAATTAATATCGGGCCTGAAGTATCGCTTCTTTATATAGGGACCCTGGCGCAGCGAAGCAGTATCAGCCGTAATTCAATACATGAGCTTGCGGAACAGCACAAAAGCGCGAAATGTTTTTATGATGTTAATCTGCGCAAGGATAATTTTGACATGCGGATTGTTAAAGACAGCCTGTTATTGGCGGATATCGTCAAAATTAATGATGAGGAATTGAGAGTCCTTGCCGAAAGTTTTAATATAAACGGCGATGAGAGTTCCTCAATGTCAGGACTTTCGGATAAATTTGCGATAGAAAGCGTCTGTGTTACAAAAGGAGCTGAAGGAAGTGTCCTGCTTTGTAACGGAATTTTTTACGAAAAATCTTCCCCGGATTCTCCGGACGTAATTGACACGGTGGGCGCCGGAGATGCCTATTCTTCGGTCCTGGCACTTGGAATAATAAACGGATGGGGACCGGCTTTGACGGCAGACAGGGCGTCTGAATTTGCCATGGATATTTGCGGTATTAACGGGGCGGTACCTGATGATTTGTTTTTTTACGATAAATACAAAGGATGGTTTTTATGACAGGTGAGCGGGATGAATAAAAAGCTTTATATTCAAATGTTCAGCCTTCACGGTCTGATACGTTATGATAACCCGGAGCTGGGACGCGACGCGGATACGGGCGGGCAGATAAAATACGTCCTGGATTTCGCGGAAGAGCTCAGCAGGCATGACGATGTTCTCAGGGTTGATCTTTTTACAAGGCTGATTACCGATAAAACGGTTTCAGAAGATTACTCGAAACCGGTAAGCAGCGTGTCTGAAAAATTCAGAATAGTAAGAATACCGTGCGGCAGACCTAAATATATAAGAAAGGAACTGCTGTGGCCTCACCTTGACCAGTTTATTGACGGTACCATCAAGTTTACCAAGAAGTCGGGGCTTACGCCTGATATTATTCACGGTCATTACGCGGATGCCGGTTACGTGGGGAAACAACTTGCCAGTTTTTACTCTGTTCCCTTTATATTCACGGGCCATTCCCTTGGCAGGCCCAAAAAGCTCAAATTGATTGCCGAAGGGATGAAGCCTGATGAAATTGACAGGATTTATAAAATAGAACAAAGAATATCCGTTGAAGAGGATATCCTGACGAGCGC
>JAFGOL010000076.1 GCA_016926495.1 Oligoflexia bacterium | reverse complement strand
CTATTGTCAGGAGGGTTCTCCGGCAGATCGATAAAGGAGGTATTTATGAAGTCAGTTTTACGAACGTCATTAACAGTCTTAAGTTTGGCAACGGTTTTTTCATTTAGTTTGTATGCCGGGGAGAACGTACAAGTGATTGATAAAGTTGAGGCCATTCAGACTAACCTGAACGTTGTTTGGACCTGTGTGGCTGCTTTTTTGGTGTTTTTTATGCAGGCGGGTTTTGCAATGGTAGAGAGCGGTTTTACAAGGGCAAAAAACACGGTGAATATTTTAATGAAAAACCTGATGGATTTCTCGGTTGGATCAGTCGTTTTTCTTTTATTGGGTTTTGGCCTGATGTTTGGTAAAACAAACGGTTTGTTCGGTACAAACCTGTTTGGTTTCAGCGGAGTCAGCGGCTCAGACGGATGGAGTTATACATTCTTGATCTTTCAGACCGTGTTTGCAGCAACGGCCGCTACCATTGTCTCCGGGGCAATGGCTGAAAGGACCAAGTTTAAATCCTATTTAGTATACAGTTTTTTTATTACCGCTTTTGTTTATCCGGTTTTTGGCTCATGGGCATGGGGTAGTCTGTATCAGGGAGGCGGTTGGCTGGAAAATCTAAGTACAGGCGCTTTTACGGATTTTGCGGGTTCTACGGTCGTTCATTCCATTGGTGGCTGGATGGCTTTGGCCGGAGCCTTGTTCTTGGGAGCAAGACGGGGTAAGTTCGATCTTGTAACAGGAAAGCCAAAGGCTATTCCCGGACATAATATACCTATTGCGGCTCTGGGTGTTTTTATACTCTGGTTTGGATGGTTCGGTTTTAATCCGGGAAGTACCACGGTAGGTGACGGTTCCATAGGAAGAATAGCCGTTGTCACAAACATAGCGGCGGCTGCCGGCGCTATCTCTTCTTTATTTACATCCTGGTTTATGTTTAAAAAGCCTGACGCCACAATGTCTTTGAACGGAGCGCTGGCAGGTTTGGTCGCTATAACAGCCGGTTGTAACACCGTGACACCTTTCGGCTCACTCTTGATTGGTATTATAGCGGGAATAGCTGTAGTTTTCAGCGTTGTTTATCTGGAAAAGATTTTCAGAGTTGATGACCCTGTCGGTGCCGTCAGTGTTCATGGTGTATGTGGAGCGTGGGGTACCCTTGCGTGCGGTCTTTTTAATGCCGAAGGGGTACTGGGAACCGCTTCGTCCAGCACCGGGCTTTTTTACGGAGGAGGAATAAACCAGCTTATAAGCCAGTTCCTGGGCGTTTCAAGTGCGTTTATATGGGCTTTTGGTCTTGGTTCATTACTGTTTTACATTATGAAAAAGACCATAGGGCTCAGGGTCAGCATGAAGGAAGAGGAAATAGGCCTTGATATAGAAGAACACGGAATGGAAGCATATTTTACAAGCAAGTAATTAAGGAGGTGATTAATGAAGCTGATAATTGCTTATATAGAACCGGAACGGTTAATGAATGTTAAGGAAATTCTGTACAAAAACAAGATCCACTGTTTTTCCGTTATGGATTCATATGGACATTCGTTCAATGACAAGCATTTTCTGGAAATGTACAGGGGAGTTGAAATGGAGGTGGATTTAGCCAAAAAGATAAGGGTGGAGATCGCCGTAAATGAAAGTTATGTCGATATAACCATTAAATCACTCCTGCAGGGAGGAAAAAAGGGTCAACTGGGGGACGGCAAAATTTTCGTGTTACCGTTAAACGAATGTTACAGGATCAGCACCGGAGAATCGGGTGAGGGTGCGATAGGTTAAAATTACCGGAGGTAAAAAATGAAGTATTTTCTTTTTGTTGTATCATGTCTGTTTATTATGAGTGTTAAAGCTGAAGCTGTTGAATTTACGGGCAGCGGGTCGCTTGAGGTGTCAAATAACTATTATTTCAGGGGTGACTACCTTTTTAATGAGGGGACGGCGTCACTTTTTCCTTCCGTTACGGTTGGAACAGTTGACCCTGCCGTATCGCTTAATGTATGGGCTGCCGTGCCTGTAAGTAAAAGGAGCGTTGGCCTTACGGCCGCCAATAAGGACGAAATAGACGTTACATTGAGCGCCGCCTTTGAGCCGATGGAAAAATTATCTGTATCAGCGGGATTTATTCTGTATACCCTGCCTGCCGCGGACCCGTTTTTTCACACCGAGGAAATTTTCGGGGCCGCGTCCTATGGCATAGGCGCGGGTTTGTCCGCCGGAACAGGGGTGTATATTGATCTTGATAGTCTCAAGGGTATCTACTGGACACTTGGACCGTCATATACAATGCCTCTTATGGAAAAGCTTGATTTTAATTCGGCGATAATGCTGAGTTTTTCAAAGTACAGCGGGACTGATTTTGCTTTTATTGAAACAGGCTTCAGTGCGGGGCTGGCATATAATATACTGGAAAACGCCTCCCTGTCAGCGGGCACGCTTTACAACTACAACATTGATCTTTCAAAGCATCTTTACGCGGTAAAACTGGCCTTTTCTTATTCCATCTGAGTTAATACAGCAGAGGGGCATTGAAAAATGCCCCTCACCCCCCTATAAACAGCTATTATTAATATTTCTAATACTATTATTATTAACATTAACTATATTTATAATTCATTTTGTAGTAATTAAGCGACCTGTCATGAATTACAGGGAAAAAATTAATAACGCGAAAAGGATTGTCATCAAGCTTGGCACGAGTGTCTTGTTTGATGGTAACGGTGAGTTTTCCACTGAAAGGATCAGTTCTTTTGCCCGAACGGTCTCAGAGCTTAAAAAACAGGGAAAGGAAATCTTTATTGTAAGCTCAGGCTCCGTGGGTATGGGCGTAAAAAAACTGGGCCTTGATAAAAAACCCGGTTCCGCTGTGTTAAAGCAGGCCTGTGCCGCCGTGGGGCAGAGCCAGATCATATCCGTTTACCAGAATATTTTTAATGAGTTCAGAATAAGCGTTGCACAGATACTTATTACAGAGGAGGATTTTTCCAACAGGGACAGGTTTCTGAACCTCCGGGATACCCTGGATTTGCTTATAAAGCACAATATCGTTCCCATTATTAACGAGAACGACGCGATATCGGCCAAGAAGAGTAAAACGTACCAGTACAGCGGTGTGAGGGTTTGCTTTGGCGACAACGACAAGCTTTCCGCCCTTGTTATGAGTGCTTTTGACGCTGATATCCTGGTAATGCTTTCGGATGTTGACGGCCTGTACGACAGCGATCCTTCGGTGAATGAAAAAGCGAGGGTCATATCCGTTGTTCATGATGTTGACCGGGAAATAAAAGCCCTGTGTTTTAATTCATGCGGGCCCGGCAGGGGCGGGATGAGGACCAAGCTTGAGGCCGCAAGGATAGCCGCTTACTCGGGCGGTATTGCCATTATAGCGAACGGAAAGGATGATGCCATACTGGAGAAAGTTTTTTCGCTGCAGGAAGTCGGGACCTTTTTTGTTCCGAAGGAGATTTCGCAGAGCAAGAAAAGGAAGATGTGGATTGCGTATGCTACGACCGTGTCAGCCCAGATCGTTGTTAACAGCGGGGCAAAAAATGCCCTTCTTTCGCGAAAGGCAAGCCTCCTGCCCGTGGGAATTACGGGGATCAGAGGGTATTTTAAAAAGGGTGACGTGGTGGGGATCATGGATGAAGATTATAATGAATTCGCCCGCGGCATTGTTAATTATTCGGATATTGAGTGTTCAAAGGTCATGGGCAAGCATTCAAGCAAGATAGACGGATGCCTTGGATACGGATCAACCGACGAGGTTATTCATAGCGATAATATTGCAATACTTTTATAAAGGAGTCTGAATTGAGTATACTGGAACT
>JAFGOL010000075.1 GCA_016926495.1 Oligoflexia bacterium | reverse complement strand
CATAACGTTATTTTTACTTAAAAAAACAATATTTAGAAGAAAATTTATCAGAGCGGGATGAACTTTGTATGGAATTATTTTATCAATTATTATAGAAGAACTTCAAAACTGCCAATTATGTAATATCCCTACTACGGAAATATTAATAAATATTAATTAAGGTATAGTTAAATCCGATAAGATCAGTCATGGGTACCATCATAATTACTGTATCCCTGCTCATAAGCATGACTGCTGCGCAAAAGCCGCAATTTCAAAGCTATGATATTGATAATATTAAAAATGTTGAACTTTTTTATCCTGAAAACCGACTTAAGATGCTTGAAAAGGCAAAAACAAGGGGGTTGCCGGAAATACTGCAAACCTTTCTGGGCAAAGACGGCGGACTTGAATATCTGATCTGGAATACATATGAGAACGCAGAGGAAATAGTACTTTTTTCAACCATCCTTAGCAGGCTTTCTGCCGCGGTAAGCTATGGATATTATGTAGCCCAAACCTTTGACAGGTACGGTTATTACCCGAAGCCAATGAGAATACTGCCGGATATGCTGGACCTGTGCGGTTATCCAGCAGAGATGAAGAACGAGGAACTTGACGCGTACGAAAAAGTGGAAAAGGCAGTGCTTATTGAAAGTTTCAGCATTGGGCTTGACGCGTACCAGGCATACGTAAAACACAAGGGAAGCATTGATACCCAATTCATGTACAACAGGAGTATTTATGACCTTTTTCTGAGCGACTCCTATAATAAAGTCAGGAAAAAGCTAAGTAACATGGTTACTGTAGCGGATAAACGTAATCCTGATAAACGCCGTTTGAACGCGAATTACCGCGAAGTTGAAGCTAATTTCCGGAAATTTTTAAGTAACGAGGAAGCGGTTAAAAATGTTCTTACCCGGGACCTGCAGCAGGTAATAAACGATAACAGGAGCAGGTATTACGAACTTATGGAATATTACATGGATATTCCTGTTCAGGAAAACCAGGGCTATTACCAGAGTGAAGACATCAATATCAGCATTAATACCGGAATTAAGCATGAAATAGAGCAGGGCTGCCTTTTTACGCTTCCTGAATTCGGCCAGAAAACCGGGAGCGAGAGCAATTGCTGGATAATACCTGATCTGTGGAACGAATTCATAAACTTAACAGCCGATCTGAACTTCGACGGTTATGATCCGTTCCAGAAGGACGTTGTAACGGAACTTTACAGGCAGTATTTCATAAATTTTATTTTCCAGAAATACAAGATGCTGAAAAATTCCGATGAGGCGTACAGCGAATACATGTCAATGATAGAGGATGACCCGTATGACAGTAACAGGGAAAAAGACGAAACCGCGCTTGATGGTGTTAGCCCTGTACTTAACCTGAACGGGCAAAAATACCGGGAATTCGCAAGGGGGATTTTCACCAAGACGCCCGATGAGTTTTACAGCGATGCTATCGTTCAAAAAAACTTTCCGGAGATAGCAAAGGCAGTTGAGAAAAAGTACGCGGAAGGAAGATCACAGAAGTATCCGGGAATCGCCGGAGCGCTGGCTGAAATTGAAAAGGTTAGGGGACAAAAATTCAGCGATGAACAAAAAGCCAGCGTTGATTCCATTTACAGGGAAAAACTTGATCTTGTTGAGCAGGAAATAGCCGAATCAAGGGGACTCAGGAACGTTTTCCAGAAACGCTGGGTACCGCTTCCGTTGATTTTAAAGGATAAAACCGGGTATGATAAGTTTAAAGGCTATCCGGAAGACGGCGACATAATGGAGGTTTACCATTACCAGAAGGATCTGGCAGGCAGGCCAAGGCCAGGCACTGTCGACGACATGAGTAACAAACCCGGTATACCTCTTGAAATGCGTGAGCCTTTGATCAGTTTTTTAAGTATTTTCAGGCCGATATCAGGGGAAATAGCGGATGAAAATATCATAAGTGCCGAAGAGGCAATGCATCCTGCTCACAGGGGTAAAAAAAGCGCCCAGACGGAAGATTATGTTAATTGCAAACTACTGAGCGGTATGTTCCTTGAATGGCTTGGTTACGGGCACATTGTTGACAAGCTCGATCTGCCGGAAACGAAATGGGTCAAAAGAGGAATCGCGGAATTCGATAAATATATTACAGAATACCTGAGGTCAGAGGCTGACAAGGCCTGTTATGATGACCTGAGCCTTGCGGATTACAAAAGGTCTCCGCGCGCTGAGCAGGAAAAATACGAAAGGTGTTTTAACAAGGTACATAGTTCACTGGCTTCCATGTGGAATAAAAGGAAAGCAGCCACGGCGTATAATAAATGGGAAAACATGGCACGTAAGGCATATAACAGGGAACTAAAGCAGCTTGCCTATGTTCCGGCAGATAAAAAAGCCCCGAGATTTTCAAAGGCCGAACTGGAAAGCCTGATGTGGCTGATTGAAAATATAAACAGTGCCAGCCTTGAAAAGGAACTTGAGGATTATCACAGGTCCCTTGTTACAGTAGGCCTGGGTGTTGTAGCAATTGTCACTTTTCCGGCTTTTGGCACTGCAGGAGGCATACTGCTGTCAGTTGTTGCAGCGGTTGACGCTTCAATTTACGATTACCAGTCAAGATATCTTGACCCTGCCTACAGGGGAAAAAGCGACTCGGACAGGGCTATATTCGCCCTGCAGAGCGGCGTTGAAACACTTACAGTAGCAACAACGTATCCTGCTTTTGCTACCATGGTAGCAAAAGCGTACGCAAAGTCACTTATATTGAAAAAAGTTGCAAAAACGGGCATTACTAAGACCATAAGGCAGTTATCCGGAAAAAGATTTATGGCTGAAATGCGGGGCTATGCCAGTGCCGGGGCACATGCGTTTTTAGGCAGGGAATCGTATGTAAAGGCAGTTGAGGTTTCAGGAAAAAAACTCGGCATGGAATATGTTGCCAATATCGCGGGCACTCTGGCAACAAAATTTGCCCCGGCGTTTGCGCAGGAAGTCGTTATTTTTACAGCTGCCATGCATATGTCTGGTACGGCGCTGGTTACAGCCCGGCTTGGCATGAACGCAGGACTTGAGTATTTCCTGGATACCGAAAAACTGGAAGAAAGCCTTGTAAGCGGTGCCCAGTTCATGCTGTTCCTGAAATTCGCCGTGGGGGCGTTCAGCGGCAACAAATTGTTACTGAACCAGCTTCACATGGGATTACAGGCCCATATTTTAACCAGGGGAGGAGTTGAGCTATACGCTGCTGAAACTTACAGGGCTGAAGGCAGGTACGCCGAGGCATTGCCACACTACGGCGCCTCCGGCGAAAGCCTTGCCATGACAGCTACGGCAGCCGTCAAGGTCGCGGAAGCCAAAGCCCGTGAAGCTAAAATCAGAAAAGATTATTTTGATAAAAAGGCAAAAGAAGGCATGCATGTCATCAGAGAGAATTATCCCAAGCTGGTTGGCGAATACAGGAACTTTATAAATTTCGTAAACCAGGACCAGATCGATCTTATTTACGAATCGCACACAAAGGTAAAACCCAGCGGTACTGACGGCACTTATACGCGTTTGGACAGGCGTAAAAAAATCAGGATAATGCAAAAGAAAAATCAGGACGGCTCTGAAATACTGAATAAAAAACAAAGGGAACTGGCAATCAAGTCATTTCTTGCCGGTGAAAAACCCGGCCCCGAGGGTGGCGGAGAAACTGAATTACAACACGAAAAACCGGATTCACCGCAGATAGTTGACGGTACACCGATAGTGGAAAATACGCTGGCAGCCAGAAAAGCGTACGTGGAACTTGTTAAAAGTGTCGATAAGGAAATTGACGCGTTAAAAAAGAAACTTGCCAGGGCCACGGGCGACACGGAGAGGGAAAAAATCAACAGGGAAATTGAAGCCAAAAAACAGGAATTAAAGAAATATAAAGAAGTACGTAACCAGATAATAAGTGATATTGAAGAGACGGAAAAGAAAAGGTTATTTGAGGAATTTGAAAAGACATTACGAAGAAAACGTCTTGAGGCAGGATACAGGGAAGTGGAAGAACTGGACCCTGAAACCGGGAAAACAGTCTGGGTATGGAGGAAAACAGATGATCGCCCAAGCACACCACCGCCACCGAAGGGAAAAAACGCAATCGACGGAGGCGTACTTGATCTTATATCAAGAATGGTTGACGAACATAATATCACCAAAGGCCAGGGTACCGAACTGCTTGAACTGCTGGAAAATACATCACTGCTGGGGACCCGTAAAAGCACGGTCTATGTCGAGCTTGAAACGCTGCTTTCAAGGTGCAACGGCGAGGAAAACCCCCTCCTTGTGCCCAGGTTCAGACAGTTGCTCGAAAGGCGCAACCGGCTGTTTGAAAGACTCGATAATGAAAGTCTGGAAATACTCAATGAAAACGTGGACAGGAAAAAGGAAATAAGCCACGATGATTACGTGGAATTAATTGACGCGTTCGGGACTGAAAAAATTCTTCAAAACAACGACGCTCTCAATACAAAGATCAAACAGATATTAAAGATAAAGAATGTGGAACAAAGACAGAATGTACTGAAGAAATTTATAAGGGCAAACAGGAGCAAGTATTATAATGCCGTTCTTGTAAGGCTTAAAAGCGGTGAAGAGGTACTGTGCTACGCGGACATGTTTTACGAACACCGCTGGATCATTAAAACGATCAAGGAACAATTCAGCGAAGGTGAGTACGCTGATTTTGGAAAACATAAGTTCGGGGCAATTGAGGAAATACTCTGGGCCGGAGAACTGGAAAGAAAAGGTAATCTTTTCCTTAGGGGTAATGAAACAGCCGGTATAATCCGAAGGCCGGAGTTTAAACCAATAAT
>JAFGOL010000010.1 GCA_016926495.1 Oligoflexia bacterium | reverse complement strand
GCTGCTTTTGATGATGACAAAACAAAGATCGACACATTGGTCAGCGGATGCCGGTGCTTTCATATGGATTACCTGAAAGAGTTCGTGGCAAACAATGATATTAAAATTGCGATTATTGCGGTGCCCGGTGCTTACGCGCAAAAAGCGACCGAGCTGGTCATTGACTCCGGGATCAGGGGAATTATGAATTTCGCGCCGGTCCGGCTTAAAACTCCCCAGGACGTATTTGTGGAAAATGTCGACATAACAATGCATCTGGAAAAAGTCGTGTATTTTGCGAATACGTATACCCCCGAAAGTGCCTGAAAGGGAAATTATTCTTGAAAAAACAGGGGAAATTGATAAAGGATATGTTTATCAGGAATTTTTTTAAAAGGCAGGGCTGTAATTATGCTGGTTCTGAAATTCGGGGGCACTTCGGTTGGTTCCGCGCAAAATATTAAAAAGGTTACCTCGGTAATAAAAACAATAAACGCGACGCAGAAAAACCTTGCGGTTGTTGTTTCCGCAATGGGCGATACAACGGACCTGCTTATTGAAGCTGCCGTGAATGCCTCCAACAGGCAACCTGTCTTCAAGGAAATGTTCGGTTATATATCCCAGTCGCATATGGATGCTATATCGGGTTTGCTTGAGGCTTCAGAAGCCGGGGCTGTTTCGGAGTATGTTTCGGCGATACTTGACGAGCTTGAGGAAATACTTGACGGTGTATACAAGATTAGGGAACTTTCGCCGAAAACCCTGGATACCATTTTGAGTTTCGGGGAAAGAATGTCCGCTTACATAATCGCTGTCTACCTTAAGAATACGGGGCTTGACGCGGAGTTTATGGACGCAAGGGATTTTATAATAACGGACGATAATTACGGTTACGCCATGGTTGATTTTGAAAAAACCGGCAAAAAGATAGAAAAGGCCTTTAAGGACAGAACAGGAATAGCGGTTGTTACCGGGTTTATCGGAAGTACAACCTCGGGCCATACTACGACACTGGGAAGGGGCGGTTCAGACTATACCGCGGCGATACTTGGCGCTGAACTCGGCGCGAAAGAGATCCAGTTATGGAAAGACGTAAACGGTGTTATGTCCGCGAATCCCAGGAGGGTTACCAAGGCTTTCCCCATAGAATCGCTTTCATATATCGAGGCCATGGAGCTTTCTCATTTTGGCGCCAAGATAATTCATCCGCCGACAATCCAGCCCGCGCTTTCAGGCAGGATACCGATCAGGATAATGAATACGCTTTATCCTGAATTCAGGGGAACACTGATACATGATTCTTCTTCCGAGACGGCCTCGGCACAGGTTATTAAGGGCATTACGTCCATAGACGATATTGCCCTGCTCAGGATTCAGGGCAGCGGAATGATCGGAGTTTCCGGTATATCGTCAAGGCTTTTCGGGGCGCTTGCCGCTGAAAAAATAAATATTATCCTCATTACCCAGGCGTCCTCCGAGCATTCAATCTGTATAGCGGTAATGCCTAACGAGGCTGAAAAAGCCAAAAAGACTATTGAAAAGGAATTCGCCCTGGAAATAACCATGGAGCTTGTGGACAAGGTTATAGTTGAGGACAAGCTTTCGATTATAGCTGTGGTTGGCGAAAAGATGTGCATGACTCCCGGAATTTCGGCAAAGCTTTTTAAAGCCCTCGGTATAAACGGTATTAACGTTATAGCAATAGCCCAGGGCTCCTCGGAGCTTAATATCTCGGTCGTTATAAAAAAACATGATCTTGAAAAAGCTCTCAACGCGGTACATGATGCTTTTTTTCTATCCGATATACGCACGCTGAACCTTTTTGTCCTGGGATGCACGGGCCTCGTGGGTTCAACGCTGCTTAAACAGATAACCGAGCAGCATCAAAAGATCATTGAAAATATGAAACTTGATATAAAAATTACCGGTCTTGCGGATGTCAATAGCATGATGTTCAGCGATACGGGCGTTCCGGTCAGCGAATTGAAAAACGCCATACAGTCTTCGGGGGTTAAATCCGATCTTAAAGCCTTTGTGTCAGGAATGAGAAAAATGAACCTTCCTTACAGCGTGTTTGTTGACTGTACCGCGCTTCCGAATGTTTATGATCTTTATTCAGACATACTTTCTTCAAGTATTTATATTGTTACTCCCAACAAGAACGCGGCTTCCGGTCCTTACGAACAGTATAAAAAACTTAATGAAGCCGCCCGCGGACATAATACGCATTTTGTTTACGAAACCAACGTCGGCGCGGGACTGCCTGTTATAAACACGCTGAACGATCTTATTAATAGCGGCGACAAGCTGGTAAGAATTGAAGGTATACTTTCAGGCACGATAAGTTATATCCTGAGTTCGTTTGTGGCCGGGACCAGGTTCAGCACCATAGTCAGGGAGGCTAAAAAACTGGGTTACACCGAGCCTGATCCCAGGGTTGATCTAAGCGGTGCGGATTTTGCCAAGAAGATACTTATACTTGCGAGGGAAAACGGTTCAACGCTGGAACTGGAAGACGTGGATATACAGAAAATGCTTCCTGAATCCTGTTTTAACACCGCCACTGTGGATGATTTTTTTGCGGAACTGGAAAAGCATGACGGCCATTTTGAGAATTTAAGGGTTAAGGCTTCGGATAAAGGATGCGTATTAAGGTACATCGCGACTTTTGAAAACGGAAAGGCGAGCCTGGCGCTCAGGGAAGTTGACCAGTCGCATCCTTTTTACCACATGAAGGGCAGCGACAATATTGTCGCGTTTACAACCGAAAGGTACAGCCAGACGCCCCTGGTTGTTAAGGGACCCGGTGCCGGTGCCGAAGTAACTGCGGCGGGTATACTCGCGGACATTATCAGGATTTCAAATTATAACTGATTTTTATACGGGGTGCGGAGTGAAATTTTACAGCACAAAAAATAAAAATAACAGGGTTTCACTCAAAGACGCCGTACTTACGGGTATGCCGTCCGATAACGGTCTTTATATGCCTGAAGCGATACCCGTTGTGGACTCCGGAATTATAAAAAAACTTGATTCCATGTCATTTCAGGAAATATCTTTTGAAATTGCGAAAAAGTTTTTTGATAAAGATATCCCGGTACCAATACTCGAGGAAATAGTAAATGACGCGATAAATTTTGACGCGCCCCTGGTGAAACTGACGGACAGGCTTTACGTGCTGGAGCTTTTTCACGGTCCCACCCTGGCTTTTAAGGATTTCGGGGCAAGGTTTATGTCCAGGGTCATGGCTTATTTTATAAGGGAAACTTCCGGCAGTCTTAATATCCTTGTCGCGACTTCCGGCGATACGGGCAGCGCGGTGGCGAACGGTTTTTTCAGGGTCCCGGGCATAAACATTATTATTTTATACCCGTCCGGAAAAATAAGCTCCATACAGGAACAGCAGATAGCCACGCTTGATGAAAACGTTATCGCACTGGAAGTCGACGGGACTTTTGATGACTGTCAGAGACTGGTTAAAAAGGCTTTTCTTGACCCTGAGCTCGCTAACGTTATGAAGCTGAGTTCCGCTAATTCCATTAATATAGCGCGCCTTATTCCGCAGTTGTTTTATTACTTCAGGGCATACGCCCAGTTTGTTAAAAATAACGGCGCTGCTCCTGTGTTTTCGGTCCCGAGCGGCAATTTCGGTAACCTGACAGCCGGGCTTCTGGCGAACAAAATGGGATTGCCTGTATCCGGGTTTGTTGCTTCAACCAATATTAATTCAGTTGTGCCTGAATATCTTGAAAACGGAACTTATGTGCCCCGCAAGTCCGTCGAGACAATATCAAACGCAATGGATGTCGGCGATCCAAGCAATTTCGCCCGAATGCTGGATATTTATGATAACGACGTAAACCTGATGAGAAAAAACATAGAAGGTTTCAGTTTTACGGATGAACAGACAAGAAGGAATATTTCGGATGTGTTTAAAAAATACGGTTATATTCTTGATCCTCACGGCTCGGTAGCCTGCCTTGGAATTGAAAAGTATTTCAATGTCCGTGCGGACGGCCGGGGAATATTTTTTGCCACCGCCCATCCTTCAAAATTTCTTGATGTTGTTGAGCCTTGTATAAATAAAAAGGTTGAAATGCCCGAACGCCTCCGCTCCTGTATGGACAGGCCGAAAAGATCAGTAAAGATAAGTTCCGGGTATGATTATTTGAGGGCGTTTCTTTTAAAACGATATGGATAGGAGGTCTGTATGTGGATTTCCAAAACCGAGTATTTGACTTTTAACACAAAAAAGGAAAAAGAACTCGTGCGCATAACCGACATGGTTGACGATTTTGTCCGTCGGTGCGGGCTTTATGACGGTCTCGTGCTGGTTTCCGCGATGCATATAACCGCGGGGGTTATCGTGAATGACTGGGAAAGCGGTTTGCACCAGGACATAATGGAGTGGCTGGAAGACGTCGCGCCCGTAAGGAGTGATTACAGGCATCACAGAACGGGTGAAACCAACGCCGACGCCCATCTTAAGAACCTTACCGTGGGTTACCAGGTTGTGATCCCGGTTACAAAGGGAGAGCTTGACTTCGGTCCGTGGCAGCAGATTTTTTACGCCGAGTTCGACGGCAGGCGTCCTAAAAAAGTACTGATGAAAGCCCTTGGCACGGGTTCTGAAGCCTGATGGTTGTCCGCTATTTGTCAGTTGTGACATTGCTTTTTTTCGTGTCCGTAATTACGGCTTTTTTTTTGAAACCGGCACCCGTTAAAAAACCCGATACCTCCGTTTACAAGGACCCTTTGACTGTTATTAAGGAAACATATTCAGCGTTGATATGGAAGGAGCTTGAGGAACAGAAGGATTTTTCGTCCAGGTTTGAAGTTGTAAAGCAAACCATGCGTTATAATCCTGAGTTTGAAAGCATTTACCGGGAGATATGCTCTTCGGTCGAGGAATATATGGCTTCAAGGGTGGATATTGACGAACTGCTGACTATAATCGGCAAGGGTGTTGAACTCTACAATAATGAACAATATGTTATATGTTATCTTAAGGTTTTAAGGAGCGTTGAAGGATTTGCCAGGGGTATTGATTTTTTAAAGGAGCTCGATCAGAAAACCAGCGACCCCTATAAAAAAGCCTGGTATCTTGAAGCCATCAGGGGCTTGCAGCACGAAAGGAATATTCTTTTTCTTACCAGGGCTGTAGAAAAGTATTACCAGGCAAACAAGATATTCCCCGGTGATCTTTCGGTTCTTGAGGAAGCAGGTATAATTGACGAAATTCCGGAGGAACCTTACGGCGGACAGTATTTTATAGCCAAACAGGGGCAGATAAGGAGTACGAGTGAAAGAGGCGGCAAAAGCAGGTAGTGTATTGTTGAGCGTCAGGAATGTCGTTGTGGATAAAAAGATTCATGTTCCCGATATTTCTTTGTGTTCAGGAGAAGTATTGTGGCTTGAGGTCGAACATGAATTGTACGCCGAGATTTTTGTTTCCCTGCTGCTGGGCCTGCTTGAACCCGAAAAAGGTGAATTGAGCCTTGCCGGACGTCCCCTGGGAAGAGACGTAAAAAAACTTGTTTCGTATATAAGTTCCGGTTACTGGCTTCCATGCCTTGAGGACCTGAAGCTGATGGTTAGAATTCTTTCTATATCGCTGAGTTTGCAGACATCAATGGTTTATGACGAGTTTCGTAAAAACTCCGAAGGTTTGGGGATTACCTATGCCCTGAAAATGAAGCTTGCGGAGATGAAACCGTGGACAAAAAGGAGGGTTGTAACGGCGCTTGGCATGTCCATGCCTGCGCTGCTTGTGCCCCTGGTAGAACCCTTTCAGGGCCTTGAAACACAGGAGTCGGTTTTTTTAGGCGACAGGATCAACGAATACGCTGCGGAGGGGACGTCTTTTATCATACTTTGTTCCGAAGAGCCCCCTGTCTATTCAAAACATGTTAAATTCGGGACCGGCGGTAAATAGCATGGCTGTTTTTTTTATTACATTTTCCCGTCTTGTAAGGCAAAGCAGGTACCTGTGGTTTGCTCCTTTTTTTCTTTTCCTTGTTTTTCTTTCCTCAAGGCTTATCCCTGTTTATTATTCAAATATGCCCTATGTCCTGTTTTTCTCAGCTGTTACAGGGCTGGCGCTGGGTGTTGTTCTGTCGGTGATCATGATGGTCGTCTTGGTGTGGCTGGTATTTCCTTACGGAGATGATCTGAAAAACGAGGTGATATTGTACAGGCGTCTTGGTGCCGGTGTTAACGTCCAGTTTACGGTATTTTATCTTTTTGTCATGTTTTCCGGTTTTGTCATGTATATTTATATATCCGTATTGTTGTGGGAATTCAATGTAAGGTATTTTCTGGCGGTACTCGTGTTTACTTCTTTTCTTGTACTTGCAAGGACCCTTGTGTTGTTTTTGAAGATATGGTTTGTGTTTTATATCCTGTTTGCGGCTTTTTTTGTTTCGCTTTATTTTCCCCTCTATATAATTCCCAATTTTGCCTATATTATTAGTGGTGGCATTCAGGGTGCCGCGGGTTATACTTTAATGTATGTTCTGATTTATTATATTATCGCGAACAGATTATATATTGGAGCCTGGAGGCAGGAATGTATTGGCTGGATATAATAATTTTTTTTGCCGGAGCCTGTTGGGGCAGTTTTCTTGCCCTTGTCGCGTACAGATTACCGAAAAAAATTTCCGTAGTTGTACCTGCGAGTTTTTGCGGGGAATGTAACACGAAAATCAGGTGGTACCATAACCTGCCCCTGTTTTCGTATTTTATGCTGAAAGGAAAATGCAGTTATTGCAGCACTAAAATTCCTTTCCGGTACTGGCTTACGGAATTTGCGGTTGCCTTGCTTTTTGTACTGGCATTTGAATTACTTTTTGTCGATATCTATACGCTGATAAGGACTTTTTTGCTTATCAGCGTTATGATCCCCTGCATTTTGATAGATATTGAACATAGAATAATTCCTGACCGTTTCAGCATCGGGCTGGTTATTGCGGGTTTTATTCTCTCGCTGATTGATCCCATGATGGCCTGGCATGAATCGGCTGCCGGTATAGTCGTGGGAGGAGGCATGCTTTTTGTCGTAGCCGAACTCTATTACAGGTTAACGGGCAGGGAAGGGCTTGGCGGGGGAGATATCAAGCTTCTTGCGGGTGTGGGTGCCCTTTTGGGATGGTATCCGGTACTTATAGTCATTTTCGCCAGTTCCATACTGGGCTCAGTATACGGTATAATCATGATGCTGGTTTACAGGCAGGGCAGGCAAACGGCCATTCCGTTCGGGCCCTTTATAGGTATAGCCTCAATACTTTACTTTTTTATAGCCGAGGGAGGGTTCCCCGGTTGAGATATTTTATTATTACAATCGTGTTACTTATTGCTTTGATATATTCCATACCCACCTTTGTTGAATCATACAAGGAGCATAAAAACTTCAGGGCTTCAAGGCTTATCGCCGAGGATTTGCTTTTTGCCAGGAGTAATTCCATAAGGGAAAAGGAGAACTACGGGCTGCATTTTGTAACGAAGGGAGAACAGAAATATAGTGTTTTTGTCGATATAAACAAAAACGGTAATTTCGACAGGGAAGATCTTGTTATAAAGACTGTCTTTATGGCGAACATCTACAAAGACGTGTTATTTTCCGGATGGTTTGAGAATAAGGGTGTGATTTTCAAAAACGGGACTGTTGTGTTTAATTACGAAGGCAAGCCAGATGTTGATGATGGAAAAAATTCCGTTTTTCTTGTTAACAGGGCGGACCAGGAAAAAGGCATAAAGGACAGAATATGCAGGATCTATGTCGACAAGGAAAAGAACAGCATAAATGTACTAAGGGCCGTTTATGTAAGCGAAGACGGGCAGGTTGTATTCAGTGAATGATTTTTATTCCTTAAACCAGATATTGCCGCCATACTTTTTTTCAAGGCCGTCTATGTAGTTAAAGACAAGCTTTGCGTTGGTAACGGTTATTCCTGCTTCTTTCCCGGTAAGCTTCAACTTGTCAGCGATTTTGCCGTTATCCTGTTTAAAGAATTTTTTCAGTTCCGTTACGTGTTTTTTTACAAATCTGGATATATTAAATTTTTTCAGAAGCTTAAAGGCATAGTAATCATTTGGGAACAAAACGGCGCCGTTGTCAAGGGCAAGCAACCTGACCGCCGGATAGATGAATTTATTTTCCTTTTCAATGACCTTGCCGTCAACGGACCTGAAGTGTATATTGCCGCCCGCAAACCTGTCCCTGTTTGCAAGTATGGCATCCAGCAGTAGCAGGCTGCTCATGTCTCTGGCTATTTCGTCTTCAAATGAATGGCCGTAGTAGCAGCCGTAAGGCTTAAACAGCTTTGTACATTGTTTTATAATAAACGGTTTGTGTTCGGGCATGCTGTTTTTCGCGTTAAGGTATTTTTTTAATTGATGGCTGCTGAATCCCCGCATTGAGCCCAGCGGTACGTAAAACTGTATATTGTACACCCACAGTTTTAATACTCCTTCCAGCGGCTGCCCGGCTTCTACGAGTTTTTTAAGGTCCTGTATCATGGATTTTCTGTTCTGCTCCTTGCGCTTCATGTGCAGTACATGCTTTGCTCCGTAAAATCCGGTAAATTTAACGTTTTCAAGAAGGTTGATTACCTTGTTGATTGTTTCAGGCTTAAGGGATGTGATTATAGCGTCCGGGAATATGTCAAACCCTATTGTATGGCCGAGTACGGTCATCGCGTATTCCCCCCTGTGGTTAGTGCTGCCGCTTGAGGGCTTGAATACGCCTATTTTTTTACCTTTATCGTCCTTTATTTTCAGTATTATGGAAGTACCTTCAAGATCTCCCATGAGTGAAATATTTATTTTATCGCTGTTAATATCAATATTGGCCGGAAGTGATGAAAAAGGATAAATGCAGGCAACAAGAAAAAGCAGGAACAGGGGAGGCATAAACAATTATCCGCCGTTAGTGGGAATTACAAGTTTTCTTCCTGCAAAGATCCTATGCGTTCTTCTGAGATTGTTTGATCGCGCGATATCTGAAACTGACACCTTGTATTTTTGCGCGATACTCCAGAGCGATTCTCCCCGCCTTACCGTGTGTACAACCCTGTCATTTTCGTTCTCCCCGGCGCAGGATAGTGTAAGTTTTTGTCCCGGAAACAGGGTATGCCTTTTTACCGTATCGTTGCATCTTCTCAGTTCCGCTACCGTAGTTCTGTGCCTTTTGGCAATCATCCAGAGGTTATCGCCGTTTCTTACGGTATAAGTGCCCCCGGAATTTACAGACCCCGGGTTTGAGCGCCTTGATACAGTAGTGCATTTTGTGCTGAGTTTTTGCCCGGGATATATCCTGTTATTTGACAGGCTCGGATTGCATTCCTTGAGCCTGTTTATGGGCACCCTTATTCTTCTCGCTATGGTCCACAGGTTATCTCCGCGCCGTACCTTGTAGACACCGGCTTCTTTATTGTAGCCAATCTTACGCGGATCCGGCATAACACGGTCGTACTTTTCTATGCTTACAAGCTCTTCAACTTCCTCGGCTATGGTTTCCACGTCTTTGCTCGGGCCGTTATACTGAAACCCGAATTTTGCGGGATTTTCGGCTATTATCCTTGCTGCCATAAATTTGGGTACATAATTCATTGTTTCGTCGGGAAGAGCGTGCTTTTCCGCCAGTTCCCAGAAGTTTCTTTCCTTGTGCCTTAAAATTGCCCGTCTTATTCTGAATTCTCCGGCATTGTAAGAGGCTATGGCAAGGTACCAGGAACCATATATGTTATAGAGGTCCCTCAGGTGCGCTGCCGCTGCTGCGGTTGCCTTATAGGGATGGTTCCTTTCGTCATTGCCGTAATTGACTTTGAGGCCGTAAAGCTTTGCAGTGCTTTTCATGAATTGCCAGATACCCTGGGCCCGTGCCCTTGATCTTGCGTTTTGCACAAAACCGCTTTCAATGAACGCTACGTAGAATAGTTCTTCCGGCACACCGTATTTGATGAGTATGTTTTTCATATTGGCTTCGTATTTTTCGGATCTTGTGAGAGAGCGCTGGAACCATTCGCGGTTTTCGTGCGTGAAGTAGTATATCCACTTTTTAACGGCTGTGTTTATTTCGTGGGGTATTTTGTGCTTTTGCTGGGGGCCCTGATCAAGAGTAAGGCTTGAAAGGTCAAGCTCGTCATCGGAATATCCTTCAAGGTCCGTGTTTGCTATCAACTGTTCCACGGTCCTTATGTCCGGATTTGTATTGGCTTCCACGCTGTTTTGCGCCGAATCGCTGTTTGTATCGCTGTTTGTTTTAAACCCCTTGGCCACCCTGACATTACTGCAGGATATCGCAAATAGGGCAATAAACAGCATTGTTGCGGATAATCTTAAAAACGTCATATTTGACACCCCTTCCCTGAATTAATAATAGTATAACATGATATTTGCCAATAATAGCAACGTAAAATAAAAAAAGTATAAAATGGTTGACACTTCCCGATAAAGTGCATAAAAACACCATGAATATAGCTATCTATGACGCGGGGTGGAGCAGTCTGGTAGCTCGTCGGGCTCATAACCCGAAGGTCGTCAGTTCAAATCTGGCCCCCGCTACCAAGAAAATTATTAATGATAACAATATGAAAGGTGACCATGGAGGTTGCCTTTTTTTTTGCCATTCAGGGCCGTGGGCGACCAATGGGCGACCAACCCTTTCAAAACCTTCCTGAAATTACGTTTGGGGACTTTTCGATTTTTGTTTTTGGACTGAAATCAACAATACTTGCGGTGTGTGCAATATGATCCGGTGCAAGGTGTGCATACACTTGTGTAGTTTTTATGTCGGAATGTCCTAATATCTGTTTTAAGTCAAAAATGTTTCCGTTGTTCATCATGTAATGACTTGCAAATGTATGACGTAAGTCATGAAACCTTATGTACCTTACTCCGCTTTGTTTTATGTCTTTTAAAAAATGCCTGTTACGGAAATTGGAATAATCAAGGCGTTCATGCGTTACCGGACAGGAAAATACAAACTCTGATTTACTTTTACTTTTCAGTTTTATTAATTCATTGAAAAGTTTATCGTTAATTCCCACATACCTTATTTTTTTACCTTTCGTGGTTTCTCTTATCTCCCGTACAGCATTATCAACTGTACGTCTTACAATTATCAGTTTCTTTGTAAAATCAATACAATCCCACTTTAAAGCAAAAATTTCACCTGCTCTCATGCCCGTAGAAAGGGCAGTCAGATAAATTAAGTACGGAGATCTGTCTGTTTCATATTTTGAGTCTGTATATTCCAGGAATCTGGAAACTGTTTCTCTGGGCCAAAAGTCAAAAGAACTAAGTTCAACCGGAAGAAAATCAACAGCTATAACAGGATTATAAACAAGGAACCGTTTTTTAATGCCGTAGTTAAATAATGCCCTTGCAATTTGCAATACCTTGTTTATTGAGTTGTTACTCAGTTTTGTCTTGTTTTTAAGGTGTACAATGATCCTGTCAATATCATTCGGTGAAACTTCCTGAGCTTTAAGATCGCCGATGTGGGGGTTTATGTAATCCCTGTAACACTGTTCATCTTTTTTAACAGACCCGGCAGTCTTTTTTATTCTGGCATGATTTTCAAGCCAGTTTTCATAAAGCTCATTAAGTCTTATTTCTTTTGGCGTTGTAGGAAAATGCTTACCCTGTTCTATTAAATATTTTTGTTCATTTTCCCATTTTTGAGCGTCAATGGCTCTTTTAAAGCTGGCAGCCTTTACCAGCTTTTTATTTATGTAAACCCTGGCTCTGTATGTAACAGAACCGGTTTTACCTTTCCGCCGTTCAATAGACAATGTCTACCTCCTTTTTGAAGTTAGCCATTCTTCTATTGCCTTCTTTTCAAATCTTAACAACCTACCGACTTTAAGGAATGGAATGTCGCAACGGTGTACCATGCTGTATAAAGTTTTAGGCTTAACCTTTAACCATGCGGATACTTCCTCAATTGTCAGTATTGAGCTACCACCTGATATTTGGTTGTCAAAGAACGTCTTTGGTGCATCAAACGTGCTACTATTTTGACTATTATCAGAAATTACGTTATATTTAAATTGTTTTTTTGTTTCCATATATATTAGGCGTATATGAAAATTAAAAATTTGAATATATAACAAAATAGGATATCGGTGTCTGATAAATGTCTGAGAATTTAGATTGCCTTTACATAAAACTTAAGGATACAGCTGATTCGATTGCAAAAAATAATAAACAGAAAAGGGTCGAATGGGTTCACGATTGTCTAAAACTGATCGAATCATATTGTTCCGATAGCAACAATCTTGACGAATTAAAAGAAAAGATGGGGAATTATACGAAACTTGATGAATTTCTTAAAAGTAAAAAAAAGCCTGAAACTATCGCTTCGTATTTTGATTTAGACAAATTAAAAAGAACAAATGAATCTGTTCCCGGTTTATTACAGTCCTTTCTTTTTTTAGTTAGAGAATTAAAACAGAGTTCAGAAGATGGGGAAAAGTATTTATTGCTTTATGATACACTCAACAAAATAGATGAAGCTAAAAAATTAGATAAATTCCGAGATATTTTTTCCCATATAATATCGATGAGTGATCCGACAGGAGATTCAAATTTATATTTGTATTACCAACTAGGGTATACTGGTTGTATAAAAAACGATTGCTTTGAGT
>JAFGOL010000074.1 GCA_016926495.1 Oligoflexia bacterium | reverse complement strand
GGCCAGCTTCCCGGCCATAAGGTTTTTCCGTGGATTGCGAAGGTCAGGCATTCAACGCCGGGAGTGGAGCTTATTTCACCACCTCCTCATCATGATATCTATTCAATAGAGGATTTGGCCCAGCTTATTCACGATCTCAAAAACGCGAATCCCCTCGCGGGCATAAGCGTAAAACTGGTTTCTTCCGCCGGTGTCGGTACTATCGCCGCCGGTGTCGCAAAGGCAAGCGCGAACCTTGTTCTTATAAGCGGGTATGACGGCGGTACGGGAGCGGCGCCGCTTAGCAGTATAAAATGCGCCGGTATTCCTTGGGAATTGGGTCTTGCGGATGCCCACCAGACGCTTGTTCTGAATAATTTAAGAAAGCGTATTATTGTTGAAGTAGACGGTCAGCTTAAGACCGGTAGGGATATCGTAATAGGGGCGTTGCTCGGCGCCGAGGAATTCGGATTCGGAACATTACCGCTGGTTTCCCTGGGTTGTACCATGATGAGGGTTTGTCATTTGAATACATGCCCGATGGGTGTGGCGACACAGAATCCCGAACTCAGAAAGAACTTTAAGGGTAAGCCCGAATACGTCGTAAATCTTATGAGATTTATCGCGCAGGAAGCCAGGGAAATAATGGCGTCGCTCGGTATAGACAAGTTTGATGATCTTGTTGGCAATACGGAATTGATTGTGCAAAGAAATGATATTAAGCACTGGAAGGCAAAAGGCGTGAGCCTTTCCAGAATCCTTTACAAGCTGGATTCCGCCGGTTTGGGCAGAAGATATATAAAGGCGAGGAATTACCAGTTCAAGCCGTCCATGGACCAGACCAAGCTTATTGAACTTTGCAGGCCGGCCCTGGAAAAAGGAGAGAAGGTTGAAGCCAACCTTGAGATTGAAAACACCGACAGGGTTGTTGGTACCATGCTCGGAGGAGAGATCTCCAAAAAATACGGGTTAAAAGGCCTGCCTGAAGACACTATTAAACTTAATTTCAGGGGCTCAGCCGGACAAAGTTTCGGAGCCTTTATTCCTCACGGAATGTCCCTGTTTCTGCAGGGTGACGCTAATGATTACGTGGGTAAGGGATTATCTGGAGGCAAGATCGCCGTTTTTCCTCATCCTGAATCAGCGATAGTTCCCCATGAAAACGTTATTATAGGAAACGTTGCGTTTTTTGGCGGTACTTCGGGTGAGGCATATATTAACGGTTTGGCGGGCGAAAGATTTTGTGTAAGAAACAGCGGCGTGCAGGTAGTTGTCGAAGGCGTCGGTGACCATGGCTGTGAATACATGACAGGCGGCAGGGTCATCGTTCTTGGCGCGGGTATAGGCAAAAACTTCGCGGCTGGAATGTCAGGCGGGATCGCGTATGTATTTGACGAACAGGAGATACTTCCCGCAAGGTGCAATAAAGAGATGGTTGATCTTGAGCCTGTGAACAACGAAGACACCGCTTATATACGCGGTATGCTTGAAAGGCACGTTTTGTATACCGGCAGTTACAGGGCAAAACAGATTTTGAACAACTGGCAGGCAAAGGCACCTAGATTTTTAAAGGTGATGCCTAAGGAATACAAAAGGGTACTGCAGGAACTTAAAAAAACAAAGGAGACTGATCATGGGCAAGCCAACGGGGTTTTTGGAATATGAAAGATCGGGTTTCCTCGACAGGGAACCCGGCGACAGAATTAAGGACTGGAAAGAATTTCACGGATTGCTGAGCGACGATGATATAAAAATTCAGGCGGCACGATGCATGAACTGTGGCATTCCTTTTTGCCAGACAGGAAAAATATACGCCGGAGCGGCTTCCGGCTGTCCCATAAACAACCTTATTCCTGATTTTAATGATCTTGTTTACATGGGCGCCTGGAAAACCGCTTATGACGTATTGTCGAAAGAGAGCATATTCCCTGAATTTACCGGCAGGGTTTGTCCGGCGCCTTGTGAAGGTTCGTGCACCCTGGGACTGGACAGGGAAGCTGTAACTATAAAGCAGATAGAGCTTGCGATAATTGAAAAGGCTTTCGCCGAGGGGTGGGTCAGGGCTACGCCTCCAAAGGAAAGGACCGGGAAAAAAGTGGCTGTAGTGGGTTCGGGTCCCGCGGGCCTTGCGTGCGCGACAGAACTTAACAGGGCCGGATATTCGGTTACAGTGTATGAGAGAAATGACAGGGTGGGCGGTCTTCTTATGTACGGTATCCCTGCAATGAAGCTTGATAAGTCGATAATTGAAAGAAGGGTGAAGCTTCTTGAAAAGGAAGGGATTAAATTCGTTATAAATACCGAGATAGGAAAAAACCATCCCGTTGAAAAAATACTTAAAAATTTTGACGCCGTTGTTCTTTGCTGCGGCTCTACGCGTCCCCGCGAACTGACGCAGGACGGCAGGGAATTGCAAGGGATCCATTTCGCGATGGAGTTTTTGCACGCCAACACAAAAAGTCTTCTTGATTCAAATCATAAAGACAAAAAGTTTATTTCCGCAAAGGACAAGAATGTTATTGTAATAGGCGGCGGTGACACCGGAACAGACTGTGTTGCCACTTCCATACGGCACGGCTGTAAAGGCATTAAGCAGTTTGAGATACTTCCGTGTCCGCCACTTGAAAGGGCTTCAACTAACCCGTGGCCCGAGTGGCCAAAGTTGCTGATCACGGATTACGGGCAGGAGGAATCAGCGCATGTTTTCGGTTCCGACCCGAGACATTTTGTTACCATGACCAGGGAATTTACCGGTGACAAAAACGGAAACGTTAAGGAACTTAAGACCGTTCAGATTGAGTGGACTAAAAAGGACGGACGCTTCGAGTATGCCGAAGTTCCGGGTACGGAAAAGTCATGGCCCGCTGATCTTGTACTGCTTGCCATGGGTTTTATAGGGCCTGAAGATAAGCTACTTGAGGAAATGGGGATTGAAAGGGACGAAAGGTCCAATGTAAAGGCGGAATACGGTAAATTCGCGACAAACGTAAAGGGTGTGTTTGCGGCCGGTGATATGCGCAGGGGCCAGAGCCTCGTCGTCTGGGCAATAAACGAGGGCAGGGCCGCGGCAAAAGCGTGCGGTGAATTTTTAATACAGAGCTAAAACCCCGAATACAGCAACGTAGCGCCAATGGCAAACCCTACGATTATGTTAATAATTTTCACGGTAAAAAAAGCCCTTCTTGAAAATCCCAGCAGGGGCAGCATTCCGTGCCCGTCCTGTATTATGGAATTGGTGAGCAATATGCTGAACGGTATCAGGTTTTTTGAAAACATTGTTACAAAGATCAGGTGAGGACCGGAATCGGGTATTATACCTATAAGACCTGCTATCCACAGTACAAACCATTTACTGTTTTTTATAAGTTCTCCCAGATATAATTTGTCCGTAATTATATGAATTGCAAGTAAAGCTCCGAATGTCCACATGAATATCCTGGGTACGTGTTTTTTAGCAACGTGTTTCCAAAGGTGTACCTCCAGAAAGTGTTCGGGCGAAGATATGATTATATAAAATGATACCGCCAGAAGCGAAATGACCGTAATTTTTCTCCAGCCCCATTCATTTTCGCCGATGGTACCTGATATTATTAACGCAAATGATAGTATTAAAAAACCCATCAGCACGGTTCGTGCAAGGCTGCCGTGCCTTAAGTGATTTAGTATTTTTTTTGCGGACGGTTTCGGGCAGATATTTTCATTATGGGTTAAGACAGGATCGGGACAATAGTTGATTAACAACTTGTTTCTGCACAGTGAGTCAGTCATAAAACCCGCCAGGACGCCGGTTATAAAGAGTATGATCGTAAGGTAAAAAGCCTGCCTGGGAAACATGGCAAGCATTACAAATGCTTCGTCACCGCTTGTGGCAATCATTGCGGCCGTTAAAGCACCGAGCGAGACTATCCTGTGGGAATACATTGTTACAACCACGAAGGCCCCTAAGCATCCCGGCGTGGCTCCAAGAAAAGAGCACAGTATGTACTGGCTCCACTTGTTTGACGACAAGTATTTCTGCCACTTCCCCTTGGAAAAAATATTTATGTATTCCACTATGAGCATCATTACAAAAACGAATACCGTTATCATTATTGAACTTTTTAAAACTTCCCAGAATGTAGCCATGTATCCCCCCGTATTATTCTCTTATTGTTTCGAGGACCTTTCTTTTTATTTTTGCATCAATGTCTATGTATTTATAACGGTCGAACGCCATCTGGTGCGGCTTGTAATTAAGCACGTATGCATGGTGCAGCCTGTACATGAACGGAAAACCCACAGGGATGAAAAGAGAGTCATCGGTAATAATTTTTCTCATCTTGTTGAGCAATGCCATTTTTTCGCCGTTATTGGGCATTTTTTTCACGGTGTCGAACAGATCGTCATACTCTTTGTTGCTGTAACCGGAATGGTTGAGATCCGAATTTGAATAAAAAATTCTTAAAATATCCTCCGGCGTACTGTAAAAGCTGTACCGTGCGCGGAAAAAGATCTGCGGAGAGCCGTAATCGCCGGATATTTTTTTAATAACGTCCTGATAGTTGTTATAAAAAACAGTTTTGATTTTAATGCCGGCTTCATCCATAGACTCGGTAAAAAATGTGGACAGTGATTTTATTTTGGTATTATCAATAACGGACCTGTCAATCACCGTGTTGTCGGAAAGAAGCAGTTCTATAACCGGTAAGCCTTCCCCGCCCGGAAATCCCGACTTTTCCAATAATTCCGCCGCCTCTTTTCTGTCATACCTGATGTTTTTATTCACAAAGGATTTGTCATAACCGAAAATTATCGGAGGCAATATCCAGTTTGCCGGCAACACCTTTCCGTAATAAACTATATTGATGTGTTTTATCGTGTCGAAAGCGTGGCTTATGGCTTTTCTCAAATCGGGATTTGATTTGAACAGGCTGTTCCTCATGTTGAAAAACAGCCCCCTGAACTGGCTTTGCGGACGCAGGATTACGTTAGTTCCCGCTTTTTGCAGTTCGCGGGACAGCGTTCCTTTTTCAGGGAACGAGTCGTAAAAAAAATCGTCGTCAGGCGAATAGATGTCAACTTCCGCTTTTTCAAACGCCCTGAGTCTGCCCTCGCTGCTTTCAATAAAATGCAATACCACCTTGTCTACGAAAGGCATTTTTTTGCCGGTGTACGGGGACTCGTCGTCAGGGTACGTACTGGTTGCGTAATAGGGGTTTTTGACCAGCGTGACCTGCTTTCCCTTGCCTCCCCTGTCTCCCCATGACGAGAGCATGAAAGGTCCCGTACCTACAGGATGGAATTTCAGTTTTTCACCGTAAAACATCACGGCTTCTTTGGGAATTATGTATGTATTGGGGCTTGACAGTATTTCCGTAAAAAACGGGCAGGGTTCTTTCAGGATTATTTTAACGGTATGCCTGTCAAGTTTAACGAGTCCCTTTACGGGCATGCTGTAATCCGGCGCGCTGCTGAGGCTTTTTTCCCTGAATTCCTTAAGTCCCTCTATAAAGTCATGAGGTTTAAGCGAATAATGGTAATATGTGTAACCCTTAAGGCTTGAATGATATTTTATGGAAAATATAAAGTCATCGGCGTCCAGCAGCCTACCCTTACCGTCCGTTTCGGTAAAACACGGATCATCGCTGAAGCGGATGCCCTTTTTTATCTTGATGATATAAGTTAACCCGTCGCTGCTTATAGAGGGAGTTTCCTTCGCTATAAGAGGAGTCACTTCATAAGGCTCCTTCAGGTAATCATACTCGTAAAGTCCTTCGTAGATCTGTATTGCCACGCGTGCCTCGTAAAACTGGCTTATGTTGATTATGTCGAGACCGTTTACGGGTTTTCTCATGTATACATTGAGGATTTTTTCTTCATCGCCGGATGTTTTGCAGGCCAAACAGGACAGAAGGGCAAGAAGTACCGGAATTATAAATTTTGTTTTTACCATATAAGAAGAGTTTTAATAGATCCATACCGACAATTCAACTGTAAATTATTAATATTGGTTTGACAATTGACGGCAATTTAACTATTAATTACTTTTTGCGTGAAGACGCACCCGGCAGTCTGGATGCACCGGTAGCTCAGTTGGATAGAGCAACGGTCTACGAAACCGTAGGTCACAGGTTCGAATCCTGTCCGGTGCAAATCCCTTCAGATTATTTCCGAAACCTTTTTCCCGTTTGACGCCGGCCTGCCTGTTCCCTGCTTTTTGGGTCTTGAAAGGGCAATGCTTCCGGTCCTCGCCATCTCCCTGATGGTAGTAAAGGTCCCGATAAGGTCTACGAATGCGTTGATCTTTTCGTCTGTGCCCGTAACCTCGATCATGTATTCCTCTGATGTCAGGTCCATAACCCTTGCCTTGGAAATATTAATGATATGCATAAGCTTGTTTTCGTTTTTAAGGCTGGTTGAAAGCCTGATGAGCGCGAGTTCCCTTTCAAGACATCTCTCCTCGTTCATGTCTATTACCTTTATTACGTCTATAAGCTTATTGAGCTGCTTGAGTATCTGCTCCATTGTGACCTGTTCGCCGGAAGTAATAATGGTCATCCTGGATGTGGAAGGATCTTCTGTTTCTCCGACGGTAAGGCTTTCAATGTTGTACCCCCTGCTGCTGAAAAGTCCTACAATACGGGCAAGAACTCCGGGTTTGTTTTCAACTACTACAGAAATTGTTTTTCGCATCTGCTGCATATTCGCATATCCTCCGCTTAAGCCATTCCATCCATCATTTTTGACAAGGCGTTACCCGCCGCGACCATGGGCCAGACATTTTCCTCTTCCGGTATCTTGCAATCGATCAACGCGGGACCGTTAAATTCAAAAGCTTCCTTAAGCACGGTTTCAACGTCGGATTTTTTGGTTATCCTGTATCCCCTGGCGCCGTAACCTTCGGCGATTTTCACAAAATCAATATCCTTGCAAATACAGATA
This sequence comes from Oligoflexia bacterium, assembly GCA_016926495.1. Taxonomy (GTDB): domain Bacteria; phylum Bdellovibrionota; class JAFGOL01; order JAFGOL01; family JAFGOL01; genus JAFGOL01. Next base: position 2,248 of record JAFGOL010000074.1, on the reverse strand, counting down.
TGGCAATATCTTTTGTTAAAGAACAATTCCTGAAACTGGCGTATCATTCCAAGGCATCCGTTGTTAAATATAATAACTTTAACAGGAAGACAGTAAGATACCGCTGTCGCCAGTTCCTGCATGTTCATCTGTATAGAGCCGTCGCCCGCGAAATCAATTACGAGCTTGTCAGGATTACCGGCCTGCGCGCCTATCGCCGCGGGAAATCCGTAACCCATGGTACCGAGTCCGCCCGAAGTCAGAAAAGTCCTTGGTTTTTCGACCTTGTAATACTGGGCCGCCCACATCTGGTGCTGACCGACTTCCGTTGTAATAATTGCGTTGCCCCGGGTCAGTTCGTTTACCTTTTCTATTATGTACTGGGGTTTTATTTCTTCATCGTTGTCCTTGTAATACAGGGGATATTGTTCCTTCCATTTATATATCTGTTCGACCCATTCCGAATGTTTTGTTTTTTTGCAGTTAAGCTCGCGTAAAATGTTTTTCGCGTCACCGACTATGGGAACGTCAACAGTGATGATCTTTCTGATAGCCGCGGGGTCGATATCAATATGGATTTTTTTTGCGTGCGGCGCGAAATCGTCCACATTCCCCGTGACCCTGTCATCAAAGCGGGCACCGATGGCTATCAGGAGGTCACTTTCCTGAACCGCGTAGTTCGCGTACTTAGTGCCGTGCATGCCGAGCATGCCTATGAAAAGCGGGTGAGAGGATGGTATGGCGCCGAGCCCCAGTAAAGTCGTGGTAACCGGTATATTTGTTTTTTCCACGAATTTCAGGAGTTCGTCTGCGGCACCTGAAGAAATTACGCCGCCTCCCGCGTATATTAAAGGCCGCTTCGCGTTTTCAATAAGATCAACGGCCTTTTTTATTTGCAGTTTGTGGCCTTCGTATTTGGGCTTGTAACCCCTTAAGTCCACGGTTTCGGGATATGTAAAATCCTGTATTTCCTCTACCAGGATGTTTTTGGGCAGATCAATAAGCACCGGACCCGGCCTTCCGGTTTGCGCGATATGGAAGGAGTGCTTTATAATTTGCGGGAGGTCTTCAACGGATTTTACAATGTAGCTGTGCTTTACAATGGGACGTGTAATACCTGTTATATCAGCTTCCTGAAAAGCGTCGTTTCCTATAAGCGAAGTGGGTATCTGGCCCGTAAGGGCTACAAGTGGTATGGAGTCCATAAAAGCCGTTGCAATCCCGGTGACAAGGTTGGTCGCGCCAGGCCCTGATGTGGCGAGACATACACCTGCCTTACCTGTTGACCTGGCGTAACCGTCCGCCATGTGCGCGGCGCCCTGCTCGTGCCGTACCAATACCATGTTTATTGATTTGTCTTCTATAAGTTCGTCAAAAAGCGGAAGTATAACAGCCCCGGGATATCCGAATATTGTATTTACCCCCTCTTTTTTTAAGCATTCAAGCAGTATTTTGGAACCTTTCATCAGTTAGTTTCCCCGAATTATTTTTTTCATAGCTTACAAACAGCTATCATATTTAACAAGTCAGTATATTTAGTTTTTTTATACTCTGCGTCATTTTTATGCGGGCAACTGACAAAAAATGTCACAGGTGTTTCCGCTTTATACAATGTTTTTACAATGATTTCACATTTTTGAAATATTTTTTTGGACTTAATGCTAATAATATCAAGCAATTTAAAACGACCAAGCATAACGGTATGAATTTTGCAAGCAAAAAGGAGTTGTTATATTGTGGTTTTGACATAAAATAGTAATGCTAGGCTAATTATAAAAATTTTTAATATGGAGGCAAAATGAAACGTTTATTTGTTATTTCACTTTCAGTGGTAAGTTTTTTTTCAAGCGCTGTCTGGGCTCAGGGGAATTTGGTAACAGCAAAAGAATGTAAGATGGTTATTACTCCCGGTCTTTCTGAACAACAATGTTATGATTGCGTTAGTCCTGCTCTCTTGTTGGATTCATGTAATGATGTTCAACAAACCGCTTATTCTGAGGTGGTTAATAAAACTATTACATCTTTTTCCGGTGATGTTCACGAAGCTGCGCAATATGCTCTTGAGCTTATTGGGAGAAGGGTTGTAAATTTAGTTTGTAAAAACGATCTCACTTTTAAAACATATGTTAATAGTCAATATGGTTATCAAAGACTTTATTATCTTACAGCGAATCTCTTTAATCTGAATAGAACGCTCGAAAATAGTGATAGACAAGAAGGAACAGTTAACGCTCTTTTGTGTCAGTATGTACAGGTTCTTGAGCTGATT
>JAFGOL010000073.1 GCA_016926495.1 Oligoflexia bacterium | reverse complement strand
GCAGCGGATTTGAGGTGGAAGCGGTTGATTTCAGCGAAGTTGCGATCAAAAAGGCTTCGGAGCTTGCCGAAAGCAAAAAGTGCGGAGTGGATTACAAGGTACAGTCAATGGATTTTTACCTTGCACCGCTGCAAAAATACGATTCGGTTGTGGTTATTGACTATAAATGCAGTCCAAGGTTGCTGGACGAACTGAAAAAAGGGCTGGTAATAGGAGGGACGCTTCTGATTGAGGCTTATACGATGGATTATATCAGGCACCGTTCGGATACTGATCTGGAAGCGGATGAATGTTACAAGCCTTACGAGTTTTCAAGGACAATAAAGGGATGGAACCTTTTATATTATGATGAAATAGGCGCTGACAGCGACTATAAAGTTAGAGCGATATTAAGCAAGCCGCCATATTAGAGGAAGGTATGTCCGTACATAACAAAGGGATACTCATTACAAGAACTGACAGGATCGGTGATTTGATCCTGTCGCTGCCTGTTGTAAGGACGCTTGGCAGGGTATTTCCCAACGAGCCGCTTTACATGATGGTTTCCTCTTACGCCGCTCCCGTTGTAGAAAATTATCCCGGTATATCGGGCGTCGTTTATTACGACAATGCGGAAGGCTACGGTGTTGACAGGACAAAACTCGTTACTCAGCAGTTGAGGGACCTGAAGTGCAGGGCCGCGTTGATGCTTGTGCATGACTCTGACGTGCTTTCAATACTGAAAAAAGCGGGTATCAGGGAAAGGTACGGGACTCTCACAAAATTATCCGGGATTTTCTCGTATACAAAGTGGATCGCGCAGCATAGATCAAGGGTTGAATATCATGAGCTTGAGTATAATTTAAAATTGTTGAAATTACTGGGCGTGAAAGAGAGTGACTATGATCACACGCTTGAGCTTCCGGTTTCCCATAGTTCGGTTGAAAGGGCTTTTGACAAACTGAAAAGTATCGGCTTTACAGCGCCGGCTTCCGGTTATGTTGTGATACACCCCACCATGGGAGGGTCCGCCTTAAACTGGAAGTACGCGTATTATGCCGAACTGGCGAGCATGATAATAGAATCCTCCGGTGTTCCGGTTGTTATCACCGGGTCAAAGGAAGACGCAAGGATAACCTCCTCAATAAAGCAGCATATAAAGGGCCCCAGCTATGATACCGGGGGCTTGTTTTCGCTGAAGGAATTGACGGGACTTATCAGCCGCGCCAAGTTGTTTGTCGGTCCCAGCACCGGGCCGATGCATATCGCCGTGGCAACGTCAGTGCCCGTTGTATCCATTTTTTCCCCGGTTTTGGTGCAATCTCCCAAAAGATGGGGGCCTTACTCAAAAAACGCGGTATCCGTAGTGCCCGAGGCCGACTGTCCCGGAAGACTGCATTGCCTGGGAAGCAGGTGTGAATTTTATAATTGCATGGACACAATTTCGGTTGAAAATGTTTTTGATAAAACCAAAAGAATGTATGATTCAAGTGAAAGTCAGATGCACTTGTCATTGTAATCTTGGGGAGGAAGCTTGAATCTTAAGAAAGTGGAAAAGATACTGGACAGGATAAAAAACAGCAATGTCCTCGTTATAGGCGATGTCGGGGTTGACAGCTATATCGTCGGCAAGGTGGACAGGATTAGCCCTGAAGCCCCGGTGCCGGTTGTGGAGGTCAAGGAAACATATCACAGGCTGGGGCTTGCCTCTAACGTGGTAAGCAATATAGTTTCACTGGGAGGTAAATGCTCTATCGTGGGTGTAATAGGTTCCGATCCCAATGCCGTATACCTGAAGGATGAACTGGCGGCCCTCGGGGTGGAAACGGAGGGGCTTGTTGTTGATGAAAGCAGGCCTACTACTCATAAAACCCGTGTTCTTGCTTCAAAGCTTCACCATGTCGTAAGAATAGACAGCGAGAACATCAAGCAGCCGTCAGCACGCGTCAGGGATGAATTGATGGAAAAATTAAGGAACAGGATTGATGCCGCGGATGTTGTTGTTATCGAGGATTACGCCAAGGGTATTTTCAAGGGCGGATTTTCGCAGGATGTTATAATGTTGTGTAATGAAAAGGGCAAACCCGTTTTTACCGACCCCAGCAGGTATACAAAAATTGAATTGTTCAAAGGGACCACGGTATTCAAGCCCAATCTCGCGGAGGCGCAGATACTGTCGGGAATAGAGATTGAAGACGCGGAAAGTTTTGTTGAATGCGGAAACAGGCTCATGCAGATACTCGGCTCCGAGTATGTAGTGATTACCAGGGGCAGGGAAGGAATGACCGTTTTTTCCGTGAATGCGGATATGCACACCATTCCGGCCTTCGCCCTGGAGGTCTTCGACGTTTCCGGAGCCGGGGATACGGTGATCGCCTCCCTGGCTCTCGCGTATTCAACATCGTGCGGTATAGACGATGCTATATTTTTTGCCAACGTCGCCGCCGCCATTGTCGTGGGAAAGGTTGGGACTTCCGTGACCGCGCCCTCCGAGATCATAAAGTTTCTCAGGGAACACGACGTAAAATGAGCGTTCCACGCGAACCGGGTCCGGCACTGCTTTTTACGTCCGTGTTGTTTTCACGGAAGGTAAATCCCTGTGAAATTGTCACCCTTATGGCCGAAAGGATCGGCGCGGTACGGCTTACCTCCTTATTGTCGGGTTTTGTATGGACAGACTATTATCAGGACGAGATGGGACCGGACTTAAAAAGGATATTTATAGTTTATGACGGGTTAACGGGCAGGGACGGAATTGTCGGAATAAAAAAGATGACCGACGGCATTGAAGAGGAGTTTTCGGAGCGGGGTAAAAGGACCGTTAATATAGATCCCGGCCTTGTCACTCCCGAGAATATAGTTCTGGCCACCAACAAGCCGTTTTTTCACAGGGTCTATCTTTCGCGGGGTGTTTACGCCGAGGTTACACTTTTTTACAAGAACGGGACGTATAATCCGGTCGATTACTGGACTTTTCCCGAGTACAGATCGAACCCAGTGATAATGTTTTTTAATCAGGCCAGGAGTTGTCTCAGGAACTGAGCCCCGTTATACAAAGATTATTTCCCCGTCTTCGCATACTTTAATATTGTTTCTTCCGGCTGCCAGCTTGATTTCGTTTTTTTCATGCCGGGAAAGATGGGTAAGGATAAAGTTTATGTCACGCCCGTTCCTTATTTCGAGGATTTCATCGAGCGAGCAGTGATAAGGGCTGTCTTTTTTAAGGGTGAAACATTCCTGTATGACTATGGAGTTCGGATGCCTGGTATAGAGTTTAATTAATTTTTCGGTCGGTGCGCCGTCTCCGCTGAAACATATGGTTTTGTTGTTGCTTGTAACGCATACGGCCTGGTTGCTTACCGAGTGTGTTGTGTTGGTGAATTGCATATCGAATTCGTTGAACCTGTGGTTTGCGGTTTTTTCGTAAAAAAGCAGTTCGTAGCACAGTTTGGAATAAATCCCCCTGTATGCTGAATCCAGTATGTTTATCACGTAGTCCCTTGCGCCGGTTTGTCCTATTATGATCAAGGGCTCTTTCCTTTGTTCCTCAAACATCCTTGTAATCAGGGCGGGCAGCCCCATTACGTGGTCACCGTGGAAGTGCGTTATATATACGCCGTCAATATCTCTTATGTTCATGCGCCATAACGCGTGTGGCACCGTAAAGCCGCAGTCAATGAGCAGTTTCGTTTTTTCCCCGGACAAAAGAAATGAAGAGTTAACCTTTTCGCCGTCAAAAGCTTCTCCCGACCCGATTACCTGAAGTTTCATGTTATCTGCTCCCTGTGTAAGGATTATTCGTCCAGATACTGCCTGATCCTTGAAGAGTAAAACCATATTGTCGCGGGCTTGTTGGGTAGAATAAATCCTTTTTTATTGCTGATGATCCTGCTCGCGTAATTGCTGGTAAATGTATCAATCCCCGAGTTGAAAATAGTTTCAGTATCGTTTTTACCCAGTAATTTTTTTTCTTCTATCTTGTCCATGGTCAGTTTTATTTCTTCAATGAGTTCGTCGCGGGATATCCTGTTTTTTTCGGGTTTGAGCAGAACAATCTCGTTAATTGAAAGTTCATGATGCTTTTTTTGTATGAAGCTCAGAATGGAATACAGAAAAATCTGGTTTGGCGTTATGGTATTATACTTATGAAAGCTCTCGGTTATTTTTTTGCCCAACTGGTGCGTAATTCTTCTTTTTGAGCTGTCGTTATCAATATTGATTTCCTTTCCTGCAACAACACTCGCGAGATTGATGGGTATGCCCTTTTCGTCAACCGATATACCCTCGTGGTTTACGTAATTGCCCAGCGGGTCCATGGGATCGCCCAGGGTCAGGTAGATAGGGTTATCAAGCATTATGTTTTTCCACAGCCTTTTCAGCGTTCTTCCCACCAGGCTTGCCCTCCTGGAAATTCTTTCCAGAATTTTATCCTTTTTTTTCTTGCCGAAAAAATATTCGAGCGCCAGTTCCTCGGCTTCTGGAACTATGGAGTAAGACAGGCTTATCGGCACCACGTATATATTGGCCTTGGTCTTACCGGTTTTAATGTTATTGATATAGGCGTTTATTACCGTACCAAGCAGCCCCAGTTTTACCTTGTTTTCTATTTCTCCGGTCCTTGACCTTGTACCCCCGGGATAAAATATAGCGTTGTAACCCTTTTCAAGAAAAAAGGTGGAATATTCACGGAGGGTCTCAATGTAAATCCGGTTCTTTTTTCTTCTGTCCACCTTGTAGCAGCCGATGTTGTTCATGATGTAACTTATGGTAAAACCCTTGTACAGATTCAGCCCGGCTCCCCATAAAGGCGGGCGCAGCCCGGCAAAATGGATCAGATGTCCTATTACAAGGGAATCGAAGTTACTTACGTGTGTGGGTACTATCACAAGTGCGCCGAACTTTTCCAGGCGTTTGATCAGTTCGATATTTCCCCTTACCACTATCCTTTTTTCAAGTTCCTTCATACCCCTGAAGTTTCTGAAAAACTGTATAAGGGAGAGCGAATTCAGCCAAAAATTCAGAACGAACGGCGAGAGCTTTTGCAGAAAGGTGTACAGTATCGTGTTAAAGTTGCAATGAATTTCCCTCGCGTAGTATCCGGCAATCTTTTTAATGTCACCGGTCCCGGCCCTTTTGCAGTTGAGGGATTTTATGAATTTCAGCTTTTTGAGCGATGATGTTTTTTTATTTCTTTCCTGTTTTATTATATTTTTTTCGTCTTCGATAGCCTCTTTTATCAGTATGGAAATGTTGTCGGTATTCTTGTTTTTGGCAAAAATGTTATAAACCCTTTTGGAGATTTCGTCGAATACGTTGTTGTCAAGTTTCGGAGATTTGCTCATGGACGTTTACTCCCCCGTATTTGCCATCAGATGGTTTACAAAATCCGGCACAAGCCTGGCGGCTTTGCCGTACAAATGAAATTCAAAGCAGGAACTGTTTTCGGGCGGTTCGGTGTTGATCAGTACCGTTGTAGCTCCGCACCCGGACGCAGCCTCAACAAACATGGAAGCGGGGTATACCGATCCGCTCGTCCCGATTGCGACGAATAAATTGGCCTTATCGATACTATTTAATATTTCGTCCATATACAAGGGAATTTCTCCGAACCATACTACATGGGGCCTGATCCGTTTGTTCGATTTACATACCGGGCAATCAAAAGAAGTATATAAGTAATCGAATTCATTTATTATATAGCCGCATTCGGAGCATCTTCCCTTGGAGAGTTCCCCGTGCATGGATAATATCCTTCTGGATCCCGCTTTTTGATGCAAATTGTCAATATTCTGGGTTATGAGGGTGAAGTTGTCTTTGAATTTTGCCTCAAGCACGGCAAGGGATGTGTGCGCGGCGTTCGGACCGGTATTTTTAAGTTCATTTGCCCTTGATCTGTAAAAATTCATGACCTTGTCGGGATTGTCGATAAAAGCCTGAGGCGTCGCGACTTCCTCGACGTTGAATTCATTCCTGATACCGGACTCGGCGGAAATTCCCGCACCGGTAAGAACAACGATTCTATCACCGGTTTTTGGTTTGTAGTAAAAGCCCTTCATTTTCCGCTCTCCTAAAGCCTATCTATACTTTTTTCCCGATACTTCAACAAAAAACTCTTCCGCTTGATTATTTCCGGCTGTATTGTATAGGGATGCAATTGATGTTTTTTATTGAAATGCTGTTTGCCGCAGCTTTTTTGTTTTCTTCCGACAAGGAGCCTGTCTCTTTGTTCGTGGATAAATTCTGTACCGAGGGCAACGCCGTAAGGGAGCTCCATTACGCGTACCTGGCGGGCGATGAGACCGCGAAAATACCCAGGGGAAAGTTTGATACCTATTTTTACGCCGATTTCGCGTACAGCGATCAGGACGGAGCCATAGGGGGTAATTTCTCCGTTGACAACATATTGTCAAAGTCTTTTGAAGCGGGATTGAAAAAATACTGGCAATACGGCCTGGATACAAAGCTGTCACATAAATATTCCGGTATTACCGCCTCAATGCCGTATTTTCCGGCACCGCAAAGCGGCTCTATTCCTGTTACAAGCCTCTCTGTCTCCGTACCTGTGTTGAACAATTTTTTCGGGGTTAATGACAGGCGGGAAATGAGGATCATTGAATTGAAGCTTGCTGAATCGTCCGATACATACGCCGACAGCAGGGAGCAGCTGATATACAACGCGCTCAAGCTCTTTCTGAACACGAGATTTCTGAAGGAACAGATAAAAGTCGCGGAAACATTGAGCGGAAGCGCGGAACAACTGCTCTCCGTAATGAAAAGAAAGAAAAAGTTCGGCAGCACTGAAGAAAGACATTATTTATGGGCGGAATCCAATTCCATTGACGGAAAAAGGGGAGTTGAAGAAGCGGCAAGGGCATACCGGGAGTTGCTGAATAAGCTGGCCTCGTTTTCCGGTTTTGATCCGGAGCCTTACGTCATACAGGATTTACCCTCCGGGTTTATTCCTTCAGTAATAGCGAAAGTCAGGGATTTGGAACTGAAGAACAGGGAACTTGCGGCGCTTGAAAATCAGTTGAATATCGCGAAAGAGGAAGAAGACACGGCCCTTAATAACAAGTTGCCAAAGCTTCTTCTTAACGGGTCCGTATCAGCGGGCGGAATAGGCGATAACTTTAATTCGGCGTATTCACGGTGGTCGGAGCAGGGATATTTTGTCGGTGTCAATTTTATATGGGATATCGCAAATACCGGTCCCGGTTACGCGCTTTCGGCAAGCAGGCTGTACATGGATTCGCTTGATGCCAGGCTTACGTATAAAAAGCTTGAGATTGATAAGAACGTTGCCACCGCACTGAATAATATAGATTCCTATGACAGGCAACTTGAAATTTCGGAAAAAAGCTTCGCGAAGCTTAAAAGGAGATATTCCCTGGAATGGAGTGCGTTCAGGCTCGGACGAAGTAGCATGAGCGATGTTGTCGACGCCCAAAACGCCATGGCGCTTTCCGGTATTGAGACGGTCAAGATCAAGTACGCGATCCTTGAATCGGTATACCTGCTTGCCTGGCTTAAAGGTAATCTTGAGACGTTTGTGAGGTAGAGAACTTGGAGCGCTTGATAAGGTTTTTCATAAAAAATTCTTTGCTGGTCAATTTTATTTCGGTTTTCTTTCTTGTGGGAGGCGGCATTGTCTTTTTATCTATTAAAAAGGAGGCAAGACCTGTTGTAAATCTCGGGTCAGTGTATTTTACAACGGTGTATCCCGGCGCTTCTCCCCTTGACGTCGAAAAACTCATAACAATTCCCATTGAAGACGAACTCGCCAAGGTTGAAGGTATAAGCAAGCTGATGTCGGCGTCTTATACGGGTGTCAGCAGGGTATGGGTTGAGATTGATCCTGATATCAAGGACCAGGACAAGGTAGCCGCTGATCTTTTCAGGGCCATTGACCAGGTGAAAAAATTTCCCGAAGGGGTGGACAAACCGCAGATATTCGAGGTCAAATCCAACAGCTTTCCTGTTTTTTTCCCGGTACTGTATTCGGAGCAGGGGATTGAAAAATTATACCAGGCCAGTGATATCGTGGAAACGCATTTAAAAAACCTTGACGGTGTTGCCGGAGTCGAGCCACAGGGTAAAAAAGATCCCGTCTTTGATATTGAAGCCGATCCCGAAAGCCTTATCAGGTATAACGTGTCACTGAACGACATGATTTCCGTTATTACCTCTTATAATAAAAGCGGTCCGGCGGGCAGTATCGTGTCCAGGTACGAAGATACCCAGATACGTTTTGACAATGAGCTGGACAGTACCGACAAGATAAGTGACCTTGTTGTAAGGGTTAATGAATTCGGGAAGGGTATAAAAATAAAGGACCTGGCGCGTGTCGTGGCCGGATTTGAAGACGACAGGACCGTGTTCAGGTATGATAACAGGGTCGCCCTCGGTCTTTCCGTCAGAAAGATGGAGTCGGCGGACACGATCAAGACCGTTAACAGAGTAAGGAAGGAACTGGAGAGAATAAAGGATCTCCTGCCTGAGGGCGTCAGTTACGATATCATATGGGATGATTCGTACTATGTTAAGGACACCCTTACGTTTACGGTCCAGAATGCCGGCGTGGGTCTTGTGCTTGTTATTCTGATGCTTTTTGTAGGATTAAATTGTTTCAGAATGTCGTTTGTTACTTCCATCGGCATACCTATCGCCCTGTTCGGCAGTATTATTGTTGTTTATTTAATGGGATTCAGTCTCAACATGATGACGTTGATAGGAATTATCCTTGTATTGGGTATGCTCGTTGACGACGGGATAGTTGTTTCGGAAAATATTTTTTATAATGTTGAAAACGGAATGCCCCTTGAAGAGGCGGGAGTGAGAGGGACCATGCAGGTAATGTTGCCTGTCATAGGAGCTGTCAGTACCACCATAGTAGCGTTTATCCCGCTAATCTTCATGAAAGGTATTATGGGCAAGTTTATGTCTATAATTCCGGTGGCGGTAATTTCGGCGCTGGCATTTTCCCTTTTCGAATGCTTTTTTATACTTCCCAATCATGCTGTTCATATTTTAAAGGGAGCAGACAGGGGTAAAATCGCGCAACCTAATTTACTGATGAGATTTATCGATTTTTCATATTCCGGGATAATAGTGTGGGTTGTTAAGAAACGGTACTTTATAACATTTCTGACGGTTGTTTTTCTGGTGGGCGTGTCCTGGCTTTCCTATAAAAAACTTAAATTTGAATTATTTTCTCTTAAAGGGGCGGTCAGTTTCGGAATTATTATTAAAGGTCCTGACAATATATCCCTGGAGCAGACAACCAGGGTAGCGGCAAAAGTCGACGAGGCCGTTAAAAGCTTTATTCCCCGGGATATTAAATCATTCTCGACCCAGATAGGATCTTCGTCCAGGCAGCACGGCGCTTTTGTGGACCTGGGTACCAATTACGCCATGATAACCGCGTATTTTCCCGATCTGGACAAAAGGGAGAGGGACGAGACGGATGTGATCAACGATATAAGGAGCACGGTCAGCAAGCTTGATATGGAAGGCTACGAGGTATCTTTTGATATACAGAAGGGGGGACCCCCCACCGGTAAACCTATTGATTTGCAAATAAAGGGGGACAATATTGAGCAGATTATTGAGGTAACCGACATTCTGAAGCAGGAGATGACAAAAATAAAAGGGTTGTCTGATATTAGTGATACCCTGTCCAGGGGAAAGTATGAATATACAATGAAACTTAATCAGAAGCTTGCAAAGGAACTCGGTATTTCAGCGTATGATATACAACTGGTAGCCATGAGTGCTTTTGAAGGCACAAGAATTTCCAGCATCAGGCAGGGTATGAACGATTGCTATATAAGGGTTACTTTTCCCAGGGAACTCAGGAATGATATTAATAACCTGCTTAAAATAAAAATGCCCACAAAACCGGGTACCTATGCCACGCTTGGCAGTCTTGTAACTCTTGAAAAAAATTCGGCACAGAGCGTAATTAACAGGGCCTCCCAGATAAGGTTTATAGGTCTTACGGCAGAGAATGATCTGGATGTAATATCAGTAACCGAAGCCAACAGCAGGCTTGGAAAGATCGTTGATAAACTCGACGATAAGTATAAGGGGGTCATGGTTGAATTCGGAGGCGAGGAGAAAGAAAGAATAGAAGTGATCAGGGACATTGCCAAACTCGCCATAATAGCGTTTATGGCAATCTACATGATCATAAGCCTGATATTCGGCAACATGAAAGAGCCGTTTTTTATCATTTCGGCGATCCCTTTCGGCCTTGCCGGGGCCGTCCTTGCCCTGATTGCGCACGGGATGCCTGTCTCCGTAAGCGCCCTGATATCACTGGTGGGATTGAGCGGTGTTGTTGTTAACGATTCCATTCTGCTTATAAGAACTATCAGGGAGTATTATTCCGTAAAGAAATTGCCGTTTGACCAGGCAATTATCGAGGGTTCAAGAAGGAGGCTGCGTCCGATTTTTCTAACCAGTGTTACAACGCTGGCCGGATTATTCCCCGCGGCTTACGAGCTTTTCGGTGTCAATGTTTTTATGCAGACCATGAGCCTTGTGATGGGGTGGGGACTCCTGTTTTCAACATTACTGACCATGCTGTCGCTACCGGCACTTCTGTCAACCGCCTACAGGATCTTTTACGGAGTGAAAGCACGGCCAAAAGCCGATTAAATCAATCTTGACACATGAAGTGGTTATTAATAAGCTTATTAATAACAATGGGTTCTTTATTGCGTAATAAGGGGAATAATAATGATACTTAATAAAATACTGGGTTTGTTTTCAAATGATTTGGCTATAGATCTGGGAACGGCTAATACTCTTGTATACGCCAAGGGACGCGGAATAATCGCAAACGAACCTTCCGTTGTCGCGGTGCAGAAGGACGTAAGGGGCGTGAGAAGAGTCGTTGCCGTCGGTAAAGAAGCAAAAGAAATGCTCGGAAGAACTCCGGGAAGCATTCTTGCCATTCGTCCCATGAAAGACGGTGTTATCGCTGATTTTGAGATTACCGAGGCGATGCTGCGGTATTTTATCGCAAAGGCGCATAACCGCAGGACCCTGGTCAGACCCAGGATCATGATATGCGTGCCGTACGGGATCACCGAGGTTGAAAAAAGGGCCGTAAGGGAATCGGCGGAGTCCGCCGGTGCCAGGGATGTGTTTTTAATTCAGGAACCGATGGCAGCGGCAATCGGCGCCGGGCTTCCCATCACCGAACCGGGCGGTAACATGGTCGTGGATATCGGTGGCGGTACAACCGAAGTCGCTGTTATTTCGCTTGCCGGTATTGTTTTCAGCAAGTCCGTGCGCGTGGGCGGCGACAAGATGGACGAAGCCATCATTAATTACATGAAAAGAAAGTACAATCTCCTGATAGGCGAAAGGACCGCGGAGAGGATCAAGATAACAATAGGCTCCGCTTATCCCGACGAGGAAACCATAACTATGGAAGTCAAGGGACGTGACCTGGTCGCCGGTGTTCCGCGTACCGTCGTAGTTAACGGCGATGAAGTAAGGGACGCTCTTGCCGAACCCGTTAACTCGATTGTCGACGCCGTAAAAGTCGCCCTTGAAAGAACTCCGCCTGAACTGGCGGCTGATATCGTCGACAAGGGAGTTGTTCTTACCGGCGGGGGCTCATTGCTCAGGAACCTTGACGTATTGTTGCGCGAGGAAACCGGATTGCCCGTAATGTTGTCGGAAGATCCTTTGACTGCCGTTGTCCTTGGCT
>JAFGOL010000072.1 GCA_016926495.1 Oligoflexia bacterium | reverse complement strand
GCGCTCATGGATTCGGTATCAACAGGTTATGATTCAAACGCGGTCATCAAGTTTAATACAGGATATTTTTTCAAACTTGGTGAAAACTCGCTGATTGTAATAGACGAGCCCGGCGCCGAACTCGCAAACCTTATAGTGCTGTCGCTGGACCAGGGTATCATACAGGGTAAAAACACCGAGAAGGAGGACGCGGTCGTACAGATCAAAACCGGCGAGGCAACTACCGAATTAAAAGGAAGGGCCTCTTTCGGCATACGCGTAAACAAGGACAAAAGCGCCGAAGTATGGGTACAAAAAGGTTCGGCCAGAATTACCAAGAAGAGCGGAGAAGTCCTTGAAATTGAAGAAAACGAACATAAACAGTTCGCCACGCTGGGCGAAGGCCTTCACGATACAAAATATATATTCAAGGACTACGGCACAAAGGTAAAAACCCCGGCAGGGGAATACCAGTTTGCCCAGTCAGGGTCTCAACGCGATGAACTGGCCGACGGACTCAGCCGAAGCGTAATCAACAAGTACATTACAAAAAACCGGAAAAAAATCGACATTTGCTACCATAAACGCGGCAACGAATTCCGTGGCGGCAAAATAGTCGTAAGGCTTGTTATAGAAAAGACGGGGGGGGTTATCAGTGCCAGCGTCACCAGCTCCACGCTCAATAATACAACGATAGAAAATTGTGTACTTTTCTGGATAAAAGCGATAAAGTTTCCTCCTTTTAAAGGTGAAGCGGTTGCGGAAACCATAACTTACGTTTTTGAATAACTATGAAACTGGTCAATGTAAAACAAGAACAAATAGATAAGGGATTATTTGCTCATTTTGACACTCTGGGGCTGTCCAATCCCCTTCCCTATCCGCCCGTTGCCATCGAGTACAACGGAAATTTCGTAATTGTTGACGGATTTAAAAGGCTGGGCAACTCTGCGTCCTTTCTGCTGGTTGATGAAAACTCCGTATTACGTGATTATTCGGATCAAATAACCCGGTGGATGGAGATCAACTCAAAACACAGGTCAATAAACGAACTGGAAAAAGCCGTTATTGTAACCAAAATGTCCGGGTTCATGGATGAAAAACAACTGGTACTTAAGCTTGCTCCCTTTTTCGACATTTCAAAAAAAGCCATACCGGATTACAGGCAATACCTGTCCCTTCCGGTTAACATCCAGAAATATATAGCGATCCATTCACCTTCAAGAAACACGATCCGTTTTATACTCACGGCCCCGGCAGCGATAAAATCCGGGGTAAACAATATCCTTACAACGGCGCAACCCAATTCGGCCCTGCTTAAGCAACTGGTGGAGTTCGCGACCGATATCTTTCTTTCCGAAGGCGAAAACTACCTGGATTCCAACGAATTCAATAATATTGTTCAAAACTCCGGGATCAAGGTTGCCGTAGAACGCCTAAGAAAAAAACGTCTGCCCAAATTAAGCGGATTAAGGACCTTGATAGATCGTGAAATCAAAAAGGTGCAAACCGAGATACTTAATATCAGTTATGACGACAATTTTGAAAAACCCGGGTTTGAGATCAGGGCAAATATCAAAAACCCGGATGACGCCGAAAAAATCAAGTCCGATCTTAAGATAATTTCCGGCGAAGAGAACATATCGAACCTGTTCAATATATATAAAAATGAAAAATAACTCGCAATTCATCCGTCCGTGCCCCGGCAGTCCGGGCCAGCTTAGATGTAATTATTTTATTATCACGCCGGCCATAGGATGCCCATACAACTGCTCATATTGTTTCCTTAAAGCGTATACCGACGAAAATGAGGTCATAGTATATTCAAACACTGAAGACATGTTCAGGGAATTCACGGAATACGCCGATAACCGTGACCGGACGCCTTTGAGAATAGGCTCGGGGGAATTTACCGATTCATTGGCACTGCCGGAACTGGACGAAGTAAACACGGAACTGGTCCGCATTACCTCAAAGCGTCCGTGGGTCGTGTTTGAATTCAAGACAAAATCCACGAGAATTGACAGGTTTCTCGAAATTGAAGCTCCGCAAAATATAGTACTGTCATGGTCACTTAACCCCCGGTGGATCATTGAAAAGGAGGAACCCGGCACACCGGGCCTTGAAAGCAGGCTCGAAGCCGCGCAAAGAGCGGCACGTCACGGATATAAGCTAGCCCTGCACCTGGACCCCATATTCATGAATGATAAAACACTCGGGGATTACACGAAGCTTATAGATATTATTTTTGATTACATACCCGCGTCATCGGTCTACTGGTTCAGCATGGGAGGATTCCGTTACGTTGAAGGGCTGAAGCTCTCCGTAATGGAAAACAGCCCGCAGGGCAAATGGTACCTGCATGACGAGTTTGTTCATTGCAGGGACGGCAAATTCAGATATCCCAGGTTTGTGAGGCTTGCATTTTATAACAGGCTCGGACACAAAATCAAGGCAATAAGACCGGATATCAAACTATACCTCTGCATGGAGGATGCGGACCTGTGGGAAGGAATTTCATGGGGCAACTGCGATGTATTGGAAAAACTCCACCCCTGTCACAAGCTTAACGTAGCTTTGCAAAAATAATCATTATCCTTTATCCTGCACATGATCACGGGCTCCCTGGTAGAAGGATTTACGGCATTGCTGTATTTGTACGCTTCGTCATCACCGACTGCCACGGCACCGGATTTAGAAGCCAGCATATAAACAAGCATGGCGGGCAAACCCGCAAAAACCAGTTGCAGCACCTTGTTGCCTCTGACATCGCTATTCAATAAAAAAACATCATGGTCATCTATCAAATTCAGGCTGCCGGATTCAGACGGCAAACCGCTACCGATAACGCCGCAACCGTAATCCAGCTTGATCAAATCCAGGCAAAGGGAACAAAACCTGGAAGAACACTGCATTTTCTGATCATATCCGTGCGGATATTTCTCCAGTTCATGCCTGCCAATCAGCATTATTGCCTTGAGTTCATCTTTATGGATAATAAAACTGCCCTTAACCTGCCTTGTCGTGCTCAAAGCCAGAACCTCCGGATTGGCCAGACGTTTCAATTTCAGGATCTTATTGGCCCTGCAGACTTCATCTGAGAGTTTCCTCCTGGAGATAAAGTCACTGGAACAGGAAACATTAACAAAAGACAAAGCCAGTATAAGGCAACAATGCTTCATTACATACAACTCCGTCTGTTCAGGTATAAATAAGATGAAAAAACCGAAGTAATCATGAAACGGATTTACTGACATTTATGAAATAATGCAAAATACATACCTGTTTCCCTTTTTAAAAAAGCCAATAAAAACAACACGCGTTTTATTTAACATTTACGTCTTGGAATTAAAATTCTTAACAATGTAACAAATATTGTTACATTATCGAAAAACATAACAGAAGGGCGCAAAAATTAAGATATTTTTATAATTAACGTTTTTTGTCACTATTAACGTAAACCGTCACAATTTTATGTTGTTTTTGGGCAACAAAAATGTATCCAAACCCAAATCCCTCAGTTGCGGCAAATCCTCGCAACATCCCTTATAGTTCAAAACACCGGTATAACTGAGCACAAGAGCATCGAATAAATTAACATTACGGACTATGTTTTCAAAATCACTTTCATAAATAAAGATCAACCCTTCATCGTCGAGCACCTTCAGAAACCTTTTTCTGATCCTTGCGCCGGCGTTATCGTCTTTATACCTGTCGTGATAATAAAGGGGCAGATCAAGAGCTCCGAGAATGCGGTACAGGGACGCCTTGGAATATGATTCCCTGAATTTCATTTCAACCAGCATTTTTCTCAGGTGAAGCACCCTTGAACTGATCTGCGCCAGGTTCGAACCCATGGCCTCGTGCTGAGGCACTACCTCGGGGACCAGTTCCCTAATGCAGAGTTCCTGCGCCCTCTGTGTATAGGGGGAAAAATCCCTGGCATTCTTTTTCAAAGCGCTCAGTCTTGAATTCACGTCACGCATAAATACGGTCTCAGGGTCGGGACATTGCGGTTTTCCGTAACATCGCGGTTTTACACACCTGTGGCAGGGCGGGAGCGTAAGGGGCGCGTTGGTAATGATCGTACAGTCGGTATCACTGGCAATATCGCGTATTCTTTCAGCAAGCTCCATATCAAGATCAGGATGCTCATTCCCCCTTAAACCGGAAAGAGATTCCACCAGAAACAATTTTCCCTTACCGTGAAAATAATCCAGGACCGATATAGCCGTCTTATGGCTTCTGCCACCGCTAAGCATAAGCCCTATAAACCGTTTTTTTTCTATCATTGACGTTCGTTCAACCATGAGCTTTAATTCCCCTTATGAAAAAAGCCATTATCGGCATAACAGGCGGCATATCAAGCGGAAAAACAGCATTTTGCAATGCCCTCCTTGATTCGGGATTTACCGTAATCAACGCGGATCATATTGTAAAAAGGATCACCCGGCAAGATCAACCGTTGTATAAAAAAATTGTTGAGCTCGCCTATTCTTATAACATCAAAGACATCGCAAGCAAAAATAACGGCCTTGACAGAAACATTATGAGAAAAGCCGTTTTTTCCGATCATTCCTTTAAGGCGGAAATTGAAAAGCTGATACATCCGCAGGTGATCCGGGAAATCAAATCGGAAATTTCGGGAACTGATAATAATATTGCCGTTGAAATTCCCCTGCTCTTTGAAGCGCACACCGAAAATCTTTTTGATTACATTGTCTGCATATACCGCGATAAAAGCCTGATGCTGAACAACCTGGTGTCAAAATACAATATTACCGAAGAAGAAGCCGCGGCCATGCTCGGAACACACATGAATATGTCCTTTAAAATGCGGAATTCCCACTTTGTGGTATTTAATAACGGCACCGTAAAGGACCTGAACAAAAAGGCCGAATTACTCACGGACTATCTTGATCACAGCGGTACAAAATAACCTGCCGTAAGCAGTATCCTTAAATGCCCGGTGCCGTCGAAAATAAACTCGTACCTGTTATCAACCACCAGGCCGGAAAAATGCTGCTTCCTCCTGATGTAAGACCTGATACCGACTGAGGGCGCGTAATTTTTAATTGTAAAAACAGACGCCATAAAATCCCCTCCGGTGGATTGTACCGCCAGCCCCGCGTATAAGCCGATATTGCTTCTGTAAACCAGAGGATTTCTACAATACACAAGGTACCCGAAAGATATTCTCAGCCTTGCTGGAAAAACCGCCATAAACTGCCAGTCATACCCCCTGAGACTGCTGAAACCCATGCCCAAAGGGTATTGTGCCTTAAACTTCCTTACGGGCGGAGGTAACAGTACCCCGGCATTAACCGACAGCGCCCATACAGGCGCCTTGTAAATAAGCGATGTATCAACCGCGCCCTTTTCTTCCGTAGTCCCGGTGACTTCCTTTTCCGGTAATACGGACGGAGTAAAGATCAAATCCTGCCAGTCGACATTATGGGCGGATTCAGGAAAAGCAACGCCGATGCTAAATATAATCAGTAAGATCACTTTCAAGAACACCCTGCTCAATCTCCTTAAGGCTGGATATGGTGTTTTTCAACGCCTTTTTATAAAATCCCAAATCCCCTTCCAGAGACCTGGCGATATCGGAAAGTTCCTTCAGCCTGTGATTATCGCGCTTGAGTTCAACATATTCCTTAAACATTCCGGTTATTCCGTCCATATTAACGTCCTTGAAAAAGCCCTCAAGCGCCCCGATATTCAGGATAAAAAATCTCAGCCTCTTTTTTATCGAATCAAAAAAATCACCCTGTTCCCTGTTTTTGACATCCACGCTCAGAGGGTAAACAAGATTAAGAAGCATGGACGCCTCCTCAGCCAAATCCCTGAGCGTGTCGATTATTCTTTCCCTTTTGGTAATTACGTCGTCCAGTTCACCGACCATATCGTTTCTGCTTTCAACAAACCGGGAGCCGCCCAGTTCAATCTCTTTCCTTTTGTCCACCTTGTCCAGATATTTTATAAGCCTGCCGACGCTGACATAAATCGAATCAAGCCTGCTTCCCAGGTCAGCCGTCTTACGGGATATATTATCGTATTCCTCCCTTATATCGCTTAATTCGCCGACTTGTTTTTTAAGTTCCTGATTCTCTCTCTCCGAAGCTATAAGCCTGTTACTGACGGGTTCCGAGATCTCTTCGACCAGTTCCGCGCTAACAACAACGCTTTTACCACCCTCTGTTTTTACAAATCCCTTCTTTTTACCGGCTTCAACCAGCTTGTCCTGATAAACGTATATGCCGCAGCCTTCAAGAAAAGCCCTGGAAGCCCTCAGCATGGATAGTTCCGCTTTTTTATCAAGAACGGATTCAATTACGACTCCGTACTTACTTTTAACAAAGACAAAAACAAATCCCCAGAACACAAGCAAAACGGCAAACCAGTAAAATTCGTATAACGAGACCCCGAACAAATCGATCCTGCTTTTCCTGAGCAGGCTGGCTGCTTTCACCCTTTCAAGGGCGACGCTGTTAATAAGCCTCACATACGACAGGCCGTATTCCGTTCCTTTCAAACCGCCATTGTCCGGGTGCTCTCCGTCATTGCCTATATTTATCGCCATGTTCCTGCTCTTTACGATCCGTTCCGCGCCGTCAAGGTTAAAATATGCCGTAACCACCCCTATCCTGCTGCCTGTTACATCCATAATGGCGGATACTATTTCAAAAAAATATTTTCCGTGCATATTGTCAAACAGCAGTGCAGGAACTCCGCCTTTTACGGCTTCTATTCCGTCGATTTTTAAGGGCATGACCTTTTTATCCCTTCCGTACCATTCGAAAAGGTCCGCCTTCCTGCCGATCAATGTGTCATTGCTGAAAGACTTTACGTGCTTATTAACGGTATTTGAGGCGATAATCTGTCCCCTGATATTTGACACGACAACCAGTTCGCAATCACTCATAATAGGGATCAGGCCGTCAATCCTGGTTTCAATGAATTCCCTTTTTGACTTCATTATTCCGTCAATCAGCGTATTGTCAAAAACAAGCATCTGGAGGTTCTGTATGTAATTTTCAAGCTTTTCCCCGATCAGGGTGCTGACAAGAGCAAGCTCGGACATGCTTTTTCGGGACTCAAGATCGATATCCCTGCCCTTTATTACAAAATGAAGCAATAAGGAGCATAAAAGAAAACAGGACAAAACTGCCAGAAATAACCTGCCCATAAGCTGATTTAATCATACTGTTAAAATACGACAAGGAAAAGTTTGAAAATTTACACGGTTCAATATATATATCATATTGACTTACCGCATGGAGGTTTAAATGATTCCCGATCTGGTAATACGTAACGGTACTGTGGTTGACGGTTCAGGCAGCAGGGAAGAAACCCTGTTCATCAAGGACGGTAAATACATATCGCCGTACGAAGTAAATGAAAAAGGTAATTTTGAGCAAATCAACGCAAAGGGCAAGATACTCCTCCCGGGAATTATTGACTGCCATACTCATTACCAGATGAAATGCGGCAGAAAAAGACCGGATACGCCGGATATCGAACTCACAAGCTGCGACAGTTTTTTATATGGCACAAGAAACGCCCTCATGGCAGGCACAACAACCATTATTGACTTCACTCACCAGGAAAAGGGTTACACATTGACCAAAACGCTGGAAAGCAGGCTGAATGAAATGAACGGCGCCTGCGCGTGCGACTATTCCCTGCATTGCGGAATATCCGAGGTTGACAAGGAGACCCTGAATGAATTGCATGCCATAAAATCTATGGGTATACCCACATTTAAACTCCACACGTCATACGGGAAAAGAGGCCTTAAACTGGATTACGGCGAAATTTACCTTGTAATGAAAAAGGCCAGGGAACTTGACTGCATGGTCGTTGTCCACGCGGAAGAAGAGCGCCTGGTACAGACCATGATAAGGGAAATGCTCGATTCAGCGGACTTCGCGCTCAAAAACATAGAACTCGTCAGGCCCGAATTTGTTGAGGCCGGCACTATTTCAATGCTTATCATGATGGCCGAACATATTGACTGCAAGCTGCACATTTCGCATATCAGCAGCGCAAGAGGGTGGAAAGAGGTAAAAATAGCCAAGTCACAGGATATTGACGTGAGTGCCGACGTGTCCATTCCGCATCTCTTTTTCACATCCGATATATACAAGTCCGATAATTCCTTTTTATATTCAATTACACCGCCGTTAAGGGGAAAAAATACTGTTGAAAACCTGTGGGAAGGGATACGGACCGAAGATATAGAGATCATTACATCAAACCACTGTCCCTTCAGCCGTGAACTTAAAAACATGGAAAAAGGCAATTTTTCAAACCTGCCCTCGGGACTTCCGGGAGCCGAGGCGCTTTTCCCCTCGGTTTATACGGAAGCTGTTATGAACAGGAAAATGACCCTGCCTCATATCGCGAGGCTGCTTAGTGAAAACCCCGCGAAAAGGATGGGACTTTACGGAAAGAAAGGCGCCATTAAGCCGGGCTTTGACGCTGACCTCATAATCATTGATCCGGCAAACAGGAATACTTATAAAATAAGTAACTTCCCCAAGGTTGACTATGACTGGTCACCGTACGAAGGTTGCGAACTGTACGGATATCCGGAGACGGTGCTGCTGAGGGGCAAAAAAGTCGTTTCATCGTATTCCTACACGGGGGACGACAGCGACGGACAACTCATTAAAAGGGGGCTACCGGTTCAATGAATAAAAAGCTGGGCCAGATGATTGGCAAATGGTGGTTCAAATACAGAAGCTATTCTCCTCTTCCCCTTCTGATACTGGCAGTTTTTTACCCGTACTACAACGTTGCGGACTTCAGAATTTACATGTCGACGGGACTCTTTCTGATACTGGCCGGAGAGGCCGGAAGGCTCTGGTGCGTGGGATACGCCGGCGGCATTACAAGAACAAGGACAGGGGATCTAGACAGGCTTGTCACAAGCGGGCCTTTCTCGTACGTGAGAAATCCCATATATATTTCCAATATCATCATGTACACCGGTGTAACGCTGCTTCTGGGCGTTCCGGCACTCATACCTTTCGCGCTGCTTTATTTTTTCATACAGTACAAT
>JAFGOL010000071.1 GCA_016926495.1 Oligoflexia bacterium | reverse complement strand
TTTGGTCGTCTTAACCAACAACCATTTAACAGGAGGATGGGACCATTATCAATTAGTAATTTTCAACTTAGTTTAGCACTTTGCCTATGCCAGCCCTGTAACCTGCTGATATTGCGTGTGTTGTTCAAATACCGGTAAGTTATAAGATGTAGAAATACCTGACGCTTGAATATTAACTATACAGTTAATAATATTAGCTTTTAAACGCCGCTCTTATTATTTCCGGGCCCTGCTGTTAAAAGTCCTTTGCTCCACCATTTCAAAAACATCCTGATTATTTTTTATTACATTCATCAGTTCCTGCGGCTGGACCGTGTCAGGGTTGAATTGCGATACCAGTTCAGCCACTTTTCCGCCGAGTTGATTCAGGTAGTGCCATAACAGCTCGGAACAGATAACACCGTCGGACATCCAGTTTTTTTTATGGCTGACGTTGACCCCGATCATGTTTGCAATCCACCTGTATACAAACCACAGTAACTGAAAGTAGCCGTAATGGTATCCTGCGAACTCCCTGAAAGTATAATCAAGGGCCGTTTTGATCTTTTCCGGCGGCGCGAACTCCGGTTTTATTCTGAACAGGTAATATTCCTTTTCAGGTTCGGCAGCGTAATGGCTTTCAAACGGCACAATCTGGACCAGAAAGTTAGCTTCTTCTACCGTGACATTGTCCAGCATCGGCGATGTAATAAGCAGCGAGTGAATAACCGGAGGATCATTTTTCTTTCTTGAGTAGCCGGTAAAGAATCTTATCAGCGCTGCCATGAACGTCCTGCTGTTCGAAAATCCAAAATCCCCGGGTTTTAGCATAAATTCCCTCTCTTATTTATTAATTTTAGGGTATAACAGGCGACCTGTCATTGTGAAAAAAACGTAAAATTAATCCGTCGATTTATGTAATAACTTTAACATTTGCTCCTTTTTGCGTGAAAGCAGAACAAGGAACAGGTGACTGAAATTTATTGTTTGTGTTGAGGGATTAAAAAAGTAATCTCCCGTTTTTCCGGCAAAAAGATTCCCGATGATATTTCCCATTCCTATGGTAAAAATACCGTACAAAAGCATAACGCCTGATCTGATCTTTTCGTCGCAAAACTTATCCAGGTATATTACAGACGCTATTGTCACAAAAACAAAGGCGAGGCCATGCACAATTTGCGCAAATATAACAGAAAAAATGCCGCTATCGAGAGAGTAGCATGTAAATCTGACAGACTCGGCAAGCACGCCTATTATAAAAACCCTCATGTATCCGTATCTCCTGATGAGTTTAGCCAGCATATACATGGTTACTATTTCCGCGATTTGGGCCAAACTCATTATGGGCATAATAAGATACTCCCGTATGCCCGTTTGCTTCAAAAAAGGAGCCGTAAAAACCAAATAATATTGCTCCAGCGCTATAATGACCATGTTTAATGTTACGAGGAATATGACCTCAAACTTTGTTTTACTCCATTTTACCCCATTTTTGACCTGTCTGTTTCACTTTCTGGAAGAAGATTTAACCTACGCTCCTAACCCCCACGCGCTGGTCTTGGCATAAACAGAATACGTTTTATTCCGCAAGCCTTTCGAACCTGCTGCCCCTGCTTGTAAGGCTAAGAAATTCAGTATAGGGGACAGACAGAAAATAAGGGTCCTTGTGTTTCCTGTACCGGACTCCTGATGTATAATGTTTATCCATGTTGAAGCCGTATTTTAACGAACGATGTCTTGAAATGCTGAAAAAAGGAGAAAACGAATCGTATTTTGAGGCCGTTGATATCAATACCGGTAAAAGGGTTAACAAACTGTTCTACAATATAACAACAGGTGAAATCCTTGTTACATATTCCATGAGCCACCTTAGAGGCATTATGGACTTTGCAGGAAAGGAAACCGAGGATGACTGGGTCAGGGCTAACCTTGTTTATGACAGGAAGGAAATATGGTATAATACGGAGTATGCGGGTTCATTGGATGAAAATTCCGCATTTAATAATATTATGACGACAATAGAGATTTTTACAGAATTGGGTTTAATACAATGGTCAGTTTTTATTAATACGGAGTTAGTATATGAACAAACAAAATAAAAAACCTTTAACAACAAGTAGAGCTGTTGAACTCGGTCGAGAGAAATTTATAGAAATAGTAACAAAAATGTTCGAAGAAAAAAACCTGTGGAGACTTCCGTACAAGACCAGAGAAGAACAGGAAAAGGCCGAGAAGCATAAAAAGGTTGTATAACCAATGTGCCATAATTAGTTGGTGAACAAGCCTCACACGCTTTCAGCGCATTTATGGACTTAACAAGTAATATATGCTATTTTGTGGTTATTAATAAAATAAAGGTGTTAGGCGATCCGACTCTTGCTTTTTTTGTCTTGTTTTTTACTTGTCAGTTTCACTTTTGTTTCACTTTTCCGCCTTCCGGTACTGTTTTTTAGCATCACTGTTTTCCCCTGAAACCTTTGCTCAGCCTGGCGGAGAGGCAGGGATTCGAACCCTGGGGGCAGTTACCCGCCCACACGCTTTCGAGGCGTGCTCAATCGACCACTCTGACACCTCTCCGCTATAGCGAAAAACTTAGTCAAGTTATCAATATTAAACCCGGAAAGTCAATAAAATTCAGGTAAGGTTGCTCTTGCATTGACCGGGAAGAATTGGCATGAGTTACTTTTTATATCTGTCATATGTTTTTTTCAGATAATCTTTTCTGACAATATCAAACCCGACCGACGCCGAAAGCGCGTTTTGAGGACAGGCCGCCACGCACTTCATGCACATCACGCATTCAGAGCATTTAACCCTTGTATCCTCGTGTATGTACCTTGGTATATCAATATTGAACAGGCATACGTCGGTGCATTTGCCGCAATTTGTACAGAGATTTTTATCTCCCTTTATTCTGAGCAGTGAAACCGTGTTTGACAGTTTCAGAAACAGTGATACCGGGCACAGGTACTTGCAAAACGCCCTGTTGTCCTTAAAAATAAAAGCGGTTGTTATACCCGCGGTAAAATACAGGGCGTTACCCAGTAAAAACCAGTACAAGGCAGCCATAGTTCCCGGTTGATTCGGATCCTGGTTGGGATTATGGATTGTATAATTAAATACCAGTATCAAAACAGCTACTAAAATAAGGGAAAGTATAAAATGGAAGAACTTCAGGCTTTTCAGCCCGGTATTCCATCCGCCGCTTTTTTTAAACGGCAGCAGGTCAAGCACTGAAATTGTCCAGCATCCCCATGAGCACCAGCACCTGCCCGTAAAAACAGGGCCTATGATTTTTGCCATCATAAAATGTACTATTACGCCTCCGAAGGTCCCGGTCATAACGTAAAAGAAAAAACCTTCTATTTGAAAGTTCTGTCTTCCCATAACGCCGGCCATGCCGAAAAGAAGGAATGTAAAAATAAAAATATTAATAATACGAA
>JAFGOL010000009.1 GCA_016926495.1 Oligoflexia bacterium | reverse complement strand
GCTTTTTTCATTTTTTACTCCTGTACGTCTGTTATTCCGTTAACAGGTGCATTGTTAATTTTTTTGATAAGCTGGTTAAGGCTGGTCTTTTCAACACTGCCGGGATGGAATTCTATACGGCCTTCTTCGCCTTTCCTTACAAAGATGCTCTGTGACGTATCCCTTATGAGTTCACCGTTTCCGACCATGTCGAATTTTCCCTGCTCACAGCCCACGACTATAAAGTAACCGTTGGGCGCTTCCTTTAGCGTGAGGAAAACATCGGTGTTCTCCTCGAATTGCGGCAGACCGTCAATGTCAAGGCTGATACCATCCGCCTCTCCCCCCATCTGGCGGATGGTAATGGTTTCCCCCTCGCTGATAGCAGTATCTTCGGTTGTTTTATATACCGTGTTAACTGTTACCTCTATGTACCGGAAGGGGATTTCCTCTTCAAGTGCAGTAGTTATTTTACTTACCGTTCCCGTAACAATGTGCTTTGCTTTTTTAAGAAGTTCCTGGTCGCTTATTTTTATGAATTGTGATGCGTCCGCTTTATTTGATAAAATAGAGGCAATTAAAAATAATCCGCTTACGTACCGCTTCATTTTTTTATCTCCCTGTATCTGCTTTTTGGACATTGTTGCGTTACTTTCCGGTTAGTGGCTTTTTAAAGATCGTCCGGATTTTGTCATGCTCGTCATATAATTCGTATCGGATTTCGGGGACAAAACTTGAGACTGCCGCGGTGTTTTTTTTGAATTTAAAAATAACGTTGGCTGAGTTAATAAATTGTAACTCCATAATAAGTTCCTGAATAATTCGCAATTCGAAGTGGGTGCGAATTCAGGAACTTATTACGGAGTGTGTATTAACTCAGCCTTACGCTACTTCGGATTCAAGATCTTCCCTGAACATGGCAAGCCTTTCCTTGAGGACCCTGATCGCCTGGCTGTGAAGCTGGCTCACCCTTGATTCCGAAATATTCAGGACTGCGCCTATTTCCTTTAGGTTCATTTCCTCGTAGTAATACAATGCTATGATCATTTTTTCCCTTTCTGGCAGGTCCTCTATGGCTGATGCGATTATATTCTTCATTGACGCCAGCGTGGCCCTGTTCATGGGATTTGAAGTGTAGCTTTCGTCAGGTACGGCGAAAATCTTTTGCTTGTTGTTCTCGTTGCCGAACAGGGATTCCTCGATGCTGAGAAAGGATGAAGCCTTTGCCCCGGACGCAAGCTTGTGGAAATCGTCGATTGAAAGTTGCATCTTTCCGGCAAGCTCGGTTTCCGAAGGCTTTCTGCCGAGTTTTTCCTCAAGTTCCCTTTCTTCCCTTTCGATCAGCTTTGCCTTGTCCCTTACCGAGCGGGGCGTCCAGTCCTGACCCCTCAGGTAATCAAGCATCGCTCCCCTTATTCTGAATTCCGCGTATGTTTTAAACTTGTTTTCCCTGGTGTCGTCGTATTTTTCAATAGCGTCGATCAGCCCGAGTACTCCGCAATTTACAAGCTCGTCAATTTCCACGGAATAGTTGGTTTTTATCACTATTTTATTTGCGAGGTATTTTATCAGCGGAGCGTATTCCATGATGATTTGGTTCTGGTAATCAAGGCTGATCGGGTAGGTAGTATCGTTGAATCTGAAAGAAACGCAGAGTGCCATAGCTTTTCTCCTCAAAAACCAGGGAACTCCGTCTCCTTTTTTTGCATCCGATTTACATTATGCTGACATCTCACGATTTAAAAAAGGTTAAAAAATTTCTTTAATATTTCCTGAATATTTAGAAATACCTGTAATTACAGATGGTTGTCTTAATTTAAACGAGCAGGTACAAACTGCCTGCCCGGCCCCCGGCTAACCGGGTGATATACATCAAAAAAGATAATCTACGGGCGCTGACGCGCAACTTACCATCCACCGACGGTTTGCCGGGGGCCGGGTAGACGGAAAACCGGTAGTTAAAAACAAAAATAATGCAAAAAATGACATTCCTGTGCTATAGATACAGCTTGAACAAATAGTTGTAAGCTTAATAAAATTTTAACGGAGTAGTAGACAGGATGAAGGATATTTCCCTTGTGGCACTTTCTGAAAACAGAAAAAAAACCATTATAGAAGTCGGTAATGTAAAAATCGGCAAGGATTTCTTATTTATAGCCGGGCCCTGCAGTATAGAAAGCGAAGAGCAGATGTACGGAACCGCTGTTGCTGTAGTTGAGGCCGGCTCGAATATGCTCAGGGGAGGGGCATTCAAACCCAGAACGTCGCCTTATGCCTTTCAGGGACTTGGGCTTGAAGGCCTTAAAATACTTGAAAAAGTAGGTAAAAAGACAAAAACTCCCGTGATTACAGAGGTTTTGGATACCCGTGACGTTTCATGGGTTTGTGAATATGTGGACGTGTTACAGATTGGCGCCCGTAATATGCAGAATTTTTCCCTCCTAAAGGAAGTCGGCAAGGTTAATAAGCCCGTACTCTTAAAAAGGGGTATGTACTCAACACTGTCCGAATGGCTTAATTGCGCCGAATACATACTAAATGAAGGCAATCCAAATGTTATACTTTGCGAAAGGGGTATCAGGACGCACGAAACATATACAAGGAACACCCTTGATTTAAGCGCCGTGCCCGCTATTCAGGAACTCAGTCATTTGCCGGTAATTGTTGATCCCACACACTCTACGGGAAGAAAGAGCCTTATAGAGCCCATGGCGCTGGCTGCCGTTGCAAGCAATACGGACGGACTTATGATCGAGGTGCATATAAACCCCTGCGAGGCTCTCTGCGACAAGGACCAGGCGCTTACGCCCGCGGAGTTCAGCACGCTTTCCGCAAAAGTAAAAAAATTAAAGAATTTCATGGGAGAACTTGATTGATACTTCATACCATAGACGCTCCTACCGGCAAGTGCAGGGTGCTCATAGGGGAAAAAATAGTTAATGCTGCCGCACATACAGAGGCGGCGGAAAAGATCATTGTTATTACTGATGACAGGGTCGCGGACCTGTACGGGGCGCATTTCCCCTGTAATGAGGTTATAAAGATAGGTCAGGGGGAATCCGTAAAAAATCTTGCCACAATGGATTTCATATATGAAAAACTCCTTGAGTTTGAGGCTGATCGTTCTACTTTTATCGTGGGCATAGGCGGCGGCCTTGTATGCGATGTCGCTGGTTTTGCGGCCTCAACATTCATGCGGGGTGTTAAATTCGGTTTTGTTCCCACCACGCTGCTTGCCCAGGTTGACGCAGGTATAGGCGGAAAAAACGGCATTAATTACAGGGACTATAAAAATATAGTGGGCGTGTTCAGGCAGCCAAGTTTTATATTATCGGATTTCGGGGTGCTTAAAACTCTTGAACAGAAGGAATTCGCGTGCGGCATGGCGGAGGTGATAAAACACGCGATGATTGCCGACGGGGAACTCGTTAATTTTCTGCTTGAGAACAGCGAGACGGTCTTGAATCTTGATCACAAGGCCCTGGAGAGAATTGTTAATGATTCGGTAAGAATAAAGATTGCTGTTGTAAACAGGGATGAAACGGAAACCGGAAAAAGGCGCATATTGAATTTCGGGCACACGATAGGCCACGCCATAGAGAAGTCCGGGAAATACAGCCATGGGGAATGCGTCGCCCTAGGCATGCTGTTTGCCGCCAGGCTTTCGCATAAGGCAGGTTTTCTTCATGAGGAAGTTATTGGAAAGCTTGCAACGCTGCTTAAGCTTTACGGACTTCCCCTTAAATTTGATGTTGACAAGTCGCTTGTTATTGACGCCGTAAAAAAGGACAAGAAAAAGGAACTGAGGAACATACATTTCGTGCTACTTCAGGATATTGCCAAGCCGGTTGTTAAAAAACTGGGATTAAAGGAGATAGAAGAGGCCGTACATGATTTGTGTTGCGATAGCTGACATAAGCGCCGGCGAATGCCTGTCCGTTTTGAAAAAGGCGGAATTTGCCGAAATAAGGCTCGATATGGTCAAATTTTCGGAAGCGGACATGAAGAAGGTGTTCGGTTCCCATTCCAATCTTATAGCAACATGCAGGCACGGCGTTTTTGATGATCAAAAAAGGGCGGAGATCCTTGAAAAGGCAATCAGTTACGGTGCCGCTTATGTTGACGTTGAAGTTGATTCCGACGAAGCTTACAGGAATAAAATGGCCGCCGCGGTAAAGAGCAGCGGGGCAAAGCTGATCATGTCATATCATGATTTCGAGCGTACGCCGTCCCGCGACGAACTGATGCACATTTATAACTGGTGCCTTAAATATAATCCTGATATAGTCAAGATTGCCTGCAGGGTTAACAATATAAGGGACAACGCAAGGCTGCTCGGCCTTCTTGACAGTGAAAATGTTCCGGTTATTGTAATCGGTATGGGCGGCTTGGGACGTGTTACCCGCATTGCCGCGCCTTTACTGGGCGGATTTTGTACTTTCGCGTCTTATAAGGCTGATAAAAAAACCGCTGACGGCCAGTATACCCTGGACGAGTTGGTGGAAATATATAAGAGGTTGGACATTGACTGAAAAACTTTTATTCGCTGTTACGGGCAATCCTGTGTCACACAGCAAGAGTCCCGATATATGGAACAATGCTTTTAAGAAGCTCGGTATTGACGCCGCGTATTTCAGGATCCATTCCTCGAACATGGAGAATGTGGCGGCCATGGTAAGGGAGATCGGCATACGCGGTCTCAATATAACTTCCCCTCACAAGGAAAGCGCGATAAGGCATCTTGACTATATAGACGATGATGCTGCTGAAATCGGTGCCGTAAACACAGTTGCTTTCATAAACGGCCTCCTGAGGGGGTATAATACCGATTTTACCGGTGTAATAGATTCACTTGCAAGTAACGGCGTGGCCATTGCTAATTCAAAGGCTGTTGTTATCGGCGGTGGCGGAGCCGCGCGAGCGTCCGTCTTTGCCCTGAAAAAGGCTCTGGCACGGGATGTTGTTGTCGCAAACAGGACTTACACAAAGGCAATAGAGATTTCCGAACAGTTTGCCTGCAGGGCCTGCAAACTTGATGATTTGATGCTTGAGTTTAAGGATACCGACATACTGGTATCGTGCATTTCAAGTTCACAGAGGGTCGTGTCCAGGGAACTCCTGCATAAGGGGCTGGTCGTTTTCGACGCTGATTATTCCAGGCAGTCAATGCTGTTCAGGGATGCGGTTGAATGCGGGTGCAGGCTTTATATAACCGGCACCGAGTGGCTTTTGTACCAGGCTGTCCATTCGTTTCTGCATTTTTTCGAGGACGATCCGCTGGACCTTATGAGGACAGCCCTTATAAGAAACCTGGAATCCACACAGGTAAAACCCAGATCGATATCCCTAATAGGATTTATGGGGACCGGAAAATCCGCGATAGGCCTGAAGCTGGCTGAAATTATCGGTTTTGAATTCGTGGAGATTGATAAGATAATAGAGCAGAGGGAAGGCGGACACATTAAGGATATTTTTGATACAAAGGGTGAAGAGTATTTCAGAAAAGTCGAGTCCGGGATACTTGAATCAATTGATTTTTCGTCTCCCAAAATTATATCCTGCGGGGGCGGCATAGTTATCAATGAACAAAACAGAAAAATATTGAAATCTTCAACCCGGGTCGTATGGCTCTGGTCTGATCTTAATTCAATTTTGAAAAGGACGGAAAATTCGGACAGGCCGCTTCTTAAGGGGGATAACCGCGATTTGAGGGCGGGAATGCTTTTAAAGGAAAGAATACCCCTGTACGCTGATGCTGCGCATATATGTTTTGCGAATTACGGGCAAACCATAGACGAACTCGCAGAGAGCATTGCAAATGAAATATATTAAGCCTTCCGTAATCAACGGTTCTGTTACGGCCCCGGCGTCCAAAAGCATGATGCAGAGGGCTATAGCCGCTTGTTTTTTAAGCGGGAAAAGATGCAAATTATCCAATTCCACGCTATGCAACGATTCGCTTTCAGCCATCAGTGTTATTGAAAAGCTCGGAGCTTCCGTATCCATAGTTGACAGGGAACTTATAATTTTTCCTTCGTCCGGCATAAGGGAAAAGATACTTAATTGCGGTGAGTCGGGTCTTGCTTTCAGGATGTTTTCACCTATCGCCTCCCTGTATGATTCGGAGATCATGCTTACGGGCGAAGGTTCGCTGCTCAGAAGGCCCGTGGATATGATAGAAAAGGCCTTGATCAGGGCCGGAGTGCAATGCAGCAGCAGTTCGGGGTTTCCGCCTGTTACAGTAAAGGGACCGCTAAAGGGGGGCGTCCTGGACATAGACGCCGGTGTAACATCGCAGCTTCTAACGGGGTTGCTTATGGCATTACCGCTGTGTGACACCGACTCGACAGTGCGTGTGAATGATCTTAAAAGCAGGCCCTACATTGACATGACCCTGCAACTGCTCGGGGAATTCGGGATCGTGATCATTAACAGGGATTATTCCGAATTTTACATAAAATCCGGCCAGGAATACTCGCCAGGGGAATATAATGTGGAGGGTGACTGGTCCGGGGCTTCGTTTTTACTTGTGGCAGGGGCTGTTTGCGGTTCTGTTACAGTAAATAATATTTCATACTCGTCGACGCTTCAGGCTGACAGGCTTATTGTTGACGTTTTAAAGGACTGCGGAGCTGACTTGCGGGTCGGGGATGACTTTGTAACCGTAAATAAATCGGAACTGGCAGGCTTCAGCTTTGATGCCACTGACTGTCCCGATCTTTTCCCTCCTCTTGCGGCGCTTGCCGTTAATTGTGACGGGACTTCAAAAATTACCGGTACGGACAGGCTTGTATACAAGGAAAGCAACAGGGCTGTTACACTGGTTGAGGAATTTAAAAAAATGGGTGCGGATATAGCGCTGGCTGATAATATGTTGATCATCAAGGGCACAAAAGGCAGGTCGCCTGACGGAGGCAATACGGATTCACGCAATGACCACAGGATTGCCATGGCATGCGCCGTAGCGGGCCTGAACAGCAGCAACGGCGTTTACATTAATAACTGCCGGGCGGTCGCGAAATCGTATCCTGACTTTTTTGACGATATTAAAAAACTGGGGGCTGAAGTGCAATGAATAGTTTTGGCAGATTGTTCAGGATCAGTATACTCGGGGAATCACATGGTGACTGTATAGGCTTGTTGATTGACGGTTTGCCTGCCGGGATTGATTTAAATTCAATAGATTTTGCATCCGACATGAAAAGGCGAAATCCTTCCGTTAAAGGAACGACAAGCAGGAAAGAGGCGGATATCCCCGTTTTCAAAAGCGGTGTTCTTAACGGAATAACTACGGGAGCGCCCCTGCTTTTACTGGTAGAAAATGCCGACGTAAAATCCGGTGATTATGAAAAGAACAGGTTTCTTCCCAGGCCGGGGCACGCTGACTTTACGGCTTATACCAAGTTCGGCGGTTTGAACGATTACAGGGGAGGCGGGCATTTTTCGGGAAGGCTTACGGCGGCACTGGTTGCCGCGGGATGTATCGCTAAAAACATGCTTAAGGGTATTTCGGTAACGGCTGTTTTGAGTGAAGCCGGAGGCGGCAGGGATATAGATTCAAACATTGAAGCCGCGATCAAAGACGGTGATTCCGTAGGCGGTATTGTTGAGTGTTCTGTCGCGGGACTGGAAGCGGGATTGGGAGAACCGTTTTTTGATTCCGTGGAATCAAGGATCGGCCATATGATATTTTCAATACCCGGGATCAAGGGCGTTGAGTTCGGTTCGGGTTTTAAATGTGCTTCCATGCGCGGCTCAGAATGTAATGACGTGATTACCGGTTCAAACGGGAAAACGTCCACGAACCATTCGGGCGGAATTAACGGGGGTATTACAAACGGAAACGAAATATTCTTCAGGGTTGCGGCAAGGCCGACGCCGAGCATTGCCGCCGGGCAGGATACCGTTAACCTTAAGAGTTTGACAAAGGACAAAGTTCTGGTAAAGGGTAGGCATGACGCCTGTTTCGCCGTGAGACTGCCTGTGATAGTAGAAGCCTGTACGGCAATAGTGCTTGCGGATTTTTTGATGCTGGAAGGAAAAATTAAAAGGGTAATGAGGTGAAACCATGATTTTTCAATTAGAGGAGCTAAGAAAAAAAATCGACAGGACCGATTTTGAAATATTGTCCCTTCTTAAAAAACGCATACAACTCGGCCTTATGACAAAAAAATTCAAGGCGTCAATCACAGATTCCGGAAGGGAAAGGGAAATTCTTGATAACGTGAAAAAGCAGGCTTTAAGACTCGGGTTAATAGAGCCTGAGTTTGTGGCCCGTATATACGAGCTTCAGATCGAGGAAAACAAAAAATTTCAGGAAAAAGGTCACAGGCTAGCGGGTTTTCAGGGCGAACACGGGGCGTACAGCGAAGTCGCCGCGCTGATGTTTGACAGGGAAGTCGTTACCGTTCCGTGCCCGGGGTTCAGCGATGTTTTTGAAAATGTTAACGAGGGATACCTTGATATAGGCGTGGTCCCGGTTGAAAACTCGCTTGGCGGAGCTATTACAAACGTTAACGAACTCCTGATAGACACGTCGCTTAAGGTTACGGGCGAGATAAAGCTACCCATTCATCATTGCCTGCTGGTGGTCCCCGGAACGGATTACAGGAACGTGAAAATGGTGTATTCCCATCCCCAGGCGTTGAGCCAGTGCAGGAGCTTTCTTAACAGGAACAAGCTTGAGGCCAGGGCTTTTTACGATACCGCCGGAGCGGCCAGAATGCTCAGTGACGACAGGCCCGAGGCAGCGGCGGTTATTGCAAGCAAGAGATGCGCCGAACTTTATAATCTCGAGATAATAAAGGAGAACATATCGGACCATAGTGAGAATTATACAAGATTCCTGGTACTGGCTCTAAACGGCGATGAGGCCGGAAAGACGAAATGCTCGATCATATTTTCGGTTGAGCACAAGGCGGGCGCTTTATTCGATATTCTCCAGCTTTTTGCAGAGGCGCGTATAAACCTCACGAGAATAGAATCAATGCCGCGCAGGGATATGCCGGGCAACTACTTTTTCTTTATGGATTTTGAGGGAAACAGCAGGGATAAAAAGGTGCAGGACATACTTGACAAGGTCAAGTCAAAGGCCGCCAGATACAAATTTTTAGGTAACTACGACGAGGTAAAAATATGAAAATAGCCGTAATAGGCACGGGCCACATGGGCTCATGGTTTGTGAATGAGCTCGGCAGCGACCATGAGGTTGCGGTCTTTGATACGGATCCTGCCAAAACCGCTTCTTTAAAACAAGTGCGGATACTCGAAGAGATAACAGGTCTAAGGGATTTCGCGCCTTCCCTGCTTATTAACGCTGTAAGTATACGAAACACGATCCCGGTATACAGGAATGTTGCGGGCATTATTCCCTCAGACTGCGTAATATGCGATGTCGCTTCGGTCAAGGGCGAACTTGAGGATTATTACAGGACCTGCGGTTTTGAATTTGTTTCCTTGCACCCGATGTTCGGTCCCACGTTCGCCAATATAAATGATTTGCAAGAGGAAAATGTCATAATAATAAAAGAATCTTCCGTAAAGGCCGTCCGGTTTTTCAGGGAACTTTTTGAAAAACGGCAGCTTAATATATTTGAATTTTCATTTGCCGAACATGACAGGATGATTGCATATTCCCTCACGCTGCCGTTTGCCTCTACTCTTGTTTTTGCCGCGTGTATGG